>NZ_JAAGPC010000057.1:0-46912 GCF_017104595.1 Burkholderia sp. Tr-20390
TCGCCGCGTGATGCCACGGGCAGTGGATCGTGTCGCCTTCCAGCAGGCCGTCGGCCAACGGCGCGCCGTAGTGCGGGCACTGCGCGCCCACGGCAAACAGTTCATCGGCGCGGCGCACGAGCAGCACCGCTGCATCGCCGACATGGCCCTCGATCATTGCGCCGTCGGCGAGCTCGTCGAGCGCGATGCCTTGCGTGAGATCGGGGCGTGACGACGAATCGTCGCTTTCAGTCATGACGTGGCTCCCGAAAAGTCAGGTAACGATCCCATTATCGACATCCCTCCTGAAAAGAACAGGTACAGACGTCCCCGCAGCGCACGCAAACACGCACTGTAGCTTGTACGAGATCCATGACGGGCGTAGAACGTCATCAACGTTGCGGCGCAACACGGCAGCGGCCCGCGACGCACGCCGCGCATCCCGCGCACGCCGCGTGCCGCCTTCTCCCCGTCACCAGGAGTACTACCCGATGGCCACCGTCCTGTGCGTGCTCTACCCCGATCCCGTGGACGGCTATCCGCCGCGCTACGTGCGCGATGCGATTCCGGTCATCACGCACTACGCGGACGGGCAGACCGCGCCGACGCCGGCCGGCCCGCCCGGCTTTCATCCCGGCGAGCTCGTCGGCTCGGTGTCCGGCGCGCTCGGCTTGCGCGCCTACATGGAAGCGCACGGCCACACGCTGATCGTCACGAGCGACAAGGACGGCCCCGACTCCGAATTCGAGCGCCGGCTGCCCGAAGCGGATGTCGTGATCTCGCAGCCGTTCTGGCCCGCGTACCTGACGGCCGAACGGATCGCCCGCGCGCCGAAGCTGAAGCTCGCGCTGACGGCCGGCATCGGCTCCGATCACGTCGATCTCGACGCCGCCGCGCGCGCGCACATCACCGTCGCCGAAGTCACCGGCTCGAACAGCATCAGCGTGGCCGAGCACGTGGTGATGACGACGCTCGCGCTGGTGCGCAACTACTTGCCGTCGCATGCGATCGCGCAGCAAGGCGGCTGGAACATCGCCGATTGCGTGTCGCGCAGCTACGACGTCGAAGGCATGCATTTCGGCACGGTCGGCGCGGGGCGCATCGGGCTCGCCGTGCTGCGCCGGCTGCAGCCGTTCGGGTTGCAGCTGCACTACACGCAACGCCACCGGCTCGATGCATCGATCGAGCAGGCACTCGGGCTCACGTATCACGCCGATGCCGCGTCGCTCGCGAGCGCCGTCGACATCGTCAACCTGCAGATTCCGCTGTACCCGTCGACCGAGCACCTGTTCGACGCGGCGATGATCGCGCGCATGAAACGCGGCGCGTACCTGATCAACACCGCACGCGCCAAGCTGGTCGACCGCGACGCGGTCGTCAATGCCGTCACGTCCGGGCATCTCGCGGGCTACGGCGGCGACGTGTGGTTTCCGCAGCCGGCGCCGGCCGATCACCCGTGGCGCACGATGCCGTTCAACGGGATGACTCCGCACATCTCGGGCACGTCGCTGTCCGCGCAGGCCCGCTACGCGGCCGGCACGCTGGAGATCCTGCAGTGCTGGTTCGACGGCAAGCCGATCCGCAACGAATACCTGATCGTCGACGGCGGCACGCTCGCGGGAACGGGCGCGCAGTCGTACCGGCTGACGTGACGCCGCGCGCGTGCCGCACGACGCGCGACGCGCGGCGGCTCACTCAGTCGAGGCAGTAGGCGGCGAGCTTGCCGACCGCGATCACCGCCTGTTCGATCTCCGGCGACCACGGGCTGCTGTAGTTCAGCCGGATGAAGTTCCGGTAGCTGTCCGTGATCGAGAACATGTAGCCGGGCCCGATCGTGATCCCCTGCTCCAGCGCAAGCTGGTACAGCCGCATCGCGTCGATCTGCGCAGGCAGTTCGATCCACAGCACGTACCCGCCCGCCGGGCTCGAGATGCGCGTGCCTTCCGGAAAGAACCGCGACACCATCGTGCGCATCAGGTTCGCCTGCTGCGCGTAGGCCTTGCGAATCCGCCGCAGGTGATGCTCGTAGCCGTCGCGTTCGAGAAACTCGGCAATCGCGAGCTGCGGCAGCGACGGCGTCGCGAGCGTGTTCAGGAATTTCAGCTTCTCGACCTGCTCGCGATAGCGGCCCGGCAGCGCCCAGCCGATCCGGTACGCGGCCGTCAGGCTCTTCGAGAACGACGAGCAATGCAGCACGATGTCGTGCCGGTCGAACGACTTCAGCGTGCTCGGATGCATGTTGCCGAAGTACAGTTCGTTGTACACGCCGTTCTCGATGATCGGCAGGTCGGCTTTCGCGGCGAATTCGACCAGCTCGCGCTTGCGTTCGTCCGGCATCTGGAAGCCGAGCGGGTTCTGGAAGTTCGGCATCACCATGCACGCGGCGATCGGCTGCGACTTCGCGATCGCGGCCAGCGCCGCGATGTCGATCCCATATTCCGGATGCGTCGCGACCTCGATCGCCTTCATCCCCATCCGCTCGATCGCATGCAGCATCGCGTAGAACGTCGGCGATTCCACCGCGATCGTGTCGCCCGGTTTCGCAACGGCCTGCAGGCACAGGTTGATCGCCTCCGTCGCACCGACCGTCACGATGATCTCGTTCGGGTCCACCGACATCCCGTTTTCCAGGTAGCGGCGCGCGATCTGCCGGATCAGCCGCGGATGGCCGGGCGGCAAACCGTCCGTCACGCCCCACAGCGATTTGTCGCGGCCGGCCGCATACGCATAGCGGTTCAGCTTCTCGAACGGAAACAGGCTCGGGTCCGGATACGGCGAGCCGAGCGGCACCGCGTCGTCGGTGCCGATCGAGCGCAGCGTCGACAGCACGAGCCGGCTCACGTCCACCGACGACGAGATCGCGATCGGCTTCGACGGCCGCAGCTCGCGCACCGGCGCATGGCTGTCGTCGCGCCGCAGGTTCACGAAATAGCCCGACTGCGGCCGGCTCTCCAGCAGCCCGCGGCTTTCCAGCAACAGATACGCATGCAGCACGGTCGTGATGCTGATCCGGTGCTGCTGGCTCGCCTGCCGCACCGAAGGAACACGATCGCCGTGTCGATATACGCCCTGCCGGATGAGTCTCTCTATGTCGTTTGCAAATTTCTCGTAGAGCTTCATCCGCCTCGCCCCGCCAGCGGTGAACCGGCGTGCGATGCACGGGCGGCATGGCCGCCCGGGTGCACGAAGCCGGATAGCCGTGCCCGGGCGCGGGCGTCCCGGTGCGAACCTCGTCCGTTATCGAAATTGAAGGCGGATAGCAATGCGAATCTCATCTAGACAAGGTTCGGCATCCTACTGCGTCATTTCGACGAATGTAAGTGACAGTTTGGCGAGGAAACGTGAAATCCGGCCGGCGTGGTGAACAGATTCGAACGCGACCGCAAACGGCCCCGCGCGATCGCGTGGCAAGCATTCGCCGGACGTGGTGCCGGCGTGCGTCGTCGCGGTTTACCGGCGGCCGTCGGGCGGCAAGTCACGTGAAGCCGGCTGATGCGCCGGCCCCCCGTGCGCTCAAGCGTCGTCGACGTTGTCCGCGTAGTGATCGATCGCGACCTTGCACTCGTCGAACACCACCGTCAGCAACGCGATGTCGTTCGACTCGACCCACTTGCGGATCTGCAGGAATTGCCCGGTGCCGAGATCGGCGAGGCGGGCCGGATCGTCGGTCGTCACCTCGACGCTCGCGATCGCGCGGTTGCCGTGGCCGGGCAGCGGCGACAGCGTCGCCGTGATGTCGAAGCGCCGGTACGATTGTTCGATGCGCATGCGGTTCTCCCTTTCCGGTTCGACCACGACACGCTCAGTCGAGCGACTGGCGAAACACCTTGCCGCCGAATCCGGTCACGACGTTGTCGACCGAGAACGGCGTGTCTTCCTTCGCTTCCAGGATGATCGCGACGCTGCCGGGCACGAGCCGCGCCGCCACCGTCTCGACGAACGTGCCGTCGAGCAGCGCATTGCCGGCCGCTTCCGCGAGAATGCCGGCGCCCGCGCCGGCCGCCATGCCGGTGACCACGCCGAGCGGCCCGGCGAGCAGGCCGAGCAAGCCGCCCGCGATCGCGCCGATCACGCCGCCCTTGAACGGCCGCGATTCGGCGTGGAGGACCGCGAGCTTGCCGGTCGCGTCCTTCTCGACGACGACGCCGTTCTCGATGTGGAATCCTTCGTCCTTCTCCGACAGCGCCTCGAAATCGTTCGCGGCCTGGCGGGCCGTGTCGACGCTGCCGAACACGGCGACGATCAGTTGCTTGGTCATGCGATACCTCGCTCGGTGGGAGGGTCAGTGGCAGCGCCGCAACCAATGCGGCACGCCGGGGTTCGATTCAGATGCCGATGACCGCCTCGCGTGCACGCGCCGCGTCGGCATAGGCGTACGCAGCCTCTCGCTGCAACCCGGTGACGGTGGGCGCGCGGGCGAGCGCCGGATCGGCATCGCGCGTGTCGCGCGCCAGCCGGTAGGCGTCCGACGCCGCGTGCTGCAGCTCGATCGCCCGCTTCGATTCAACGGAATGTGTGCTCATCCGGCTCCCTCCTTGCAGGGACAGCGAAAATGCATGCGGCCGGCCGCGCGTTACCGGCGCGCATGCGCATCGTCCTCGACATCGGCGACGTCGGCCGGGAAGCGGTGCTGGCCGAAACTCAGGATCAGCACGCCGACGGCGAGCAGCACGATCCCGACCGTCGTCATCAGCATCCGCTCGGGGCTGTCGGTTGCGCCGCGCAGTATCAGGTCGCGCGCGAGCGACGTCATCGCAATGAACAGCGGAAACCGCACGGGCAAGCGGCCAAGCCGCAGGTAGCGCACGTCCATCGCGAGCACTTCGAGATACAGGAACATCAGCAGCAGGTCGGTCAGCGACACCTCGCCCGCGAGTACGACCTTCCACGCTTCCTGCGCCATCGCGAACGCGGTCGCGAGCCCGATCACGATCAGTCCGGCCAGTTCGGCCGCGTGAAGGAAATGGCCGAAGCGGCGGCGGATGCGCTCGGCGGGCGAGCAGGGAATGGAGGTCGTATTCAAGGTGACAGTCGCTGGGTTGAGGCATGAGCGGCGCCGGGCGGCGGCGGGAACGTCGCGTCGCGCGCGCTGGCATGCACGGTATCGTGCGCGTCGGGCCGATCCGGCTTGTCCGTCGCATGCGGGCCGGCCGCGCCGGTCGCCTGCTCGACCGCGGACAGCGTCCGGCGGCAGCACACGTGGAACGCGTCACCCGCATCGGTGCAGGCGACATCGTCGTGGTCGCGGCACAGCAGCAGGCGGCAGCCGAGATACCGTTCGAGGCCGTCGATCCGTTCGCTCACCTGCGCTTCGTCGAGTTGCAGCTCGGACGCCGCACCGGACAGGCCGCCATGCTCGACCACCGCGACATACACACGCATCGCTTCCAGCAGGTTCATGATGACGCTCCTCGTGGCGGCGCAGCGGGACCTAATCTACTGCACGCGGCACGCACGCTCAAGAGCACAGCGCTGCATGCGCCAGGAGTACAGCTGAGCGGGCGCCGGCCAAAATCCGGCCCTGTTTGACGGATTCGCATGACAGTTTGGCGATTCGTGTTCCAAAGACCGGCCGAAGCTGCTAGATTGCTTGCTCGACGACGTCACGCGGGGCGGGCAGGTCGCGCGCCCGGTGCGGCCGCCACCGCTGCGGCCCGTTGCGGGATGCCCGCACAGCGTCCTTCATCCGCGTGACACAAAGAGAACAGTCGCATGACACAGTTCAACCGTTCGCCCTCGCGCGCCACGGCACTTCCGTCCCGACATGACTGACCGGCAGCCCACGATGCAGACACCTCCCCCGCTCCCCCAAAACGTTCACAGCACGATCACGCGCAGCGCGATCTTCCTCGTGGCGACGATCAATCCCGGCGCCGATCACGCCGATACGATCCGCTCATGGTGCGGCGACATCGCCGCGCTCGTGCGCTCGGTCGGCAAGCGCGTGCCGGGCGGCAACCTCACCTGCGTGTGCGGCTTCGGCGCCGACGCGTGGGATGCGCTGTTCGGCAACCCGCGCCCCGCCGCGCTACATCCGTTCCGCGAATTCGGCGCGGGGCAGCGCGTCGCGGTCGCGACGCCGGGCGACATCCTGCTGCACATTCGCGCGGAAGCGATGGACCTGTGCTTCGAACTCGCGACGCAGCTGCTCGGCGCGCTCGGCGATGCCGTCACGGTCGTCGACGAGGTGCACGGCTTCCGCAATTTCGACCAGCGCGCGATGATCGGCTTCGTCGACGGCACCGAGAACCCGGAAGGCCGCGCGGCGGTCGACTTCACGGTGATCGGCGACGAGGACGCGGAATTCGCCGGCGGCAGCTACGTGATCGTGCAGAAGTACCTGCACGACATGGCCGGCTGGAACGCGCTCGCGGTCGAGACGCAGGAGCGCATCATCGGCCGCACCAAGCTCGCCGACATCGAGCTCGCGCCGGACGTGAAGCCGTCGTGCTCGCACAGCTCGCTGACCACGCTCGACGAGGGCGGCCAGGAAGTGAAGATCCTGCGCGACAACATGCCGTTCGGGCGCCCGGGCGCGGGCGAATTCGGCACCTACTTCATCGGCTACGCGCGTTCGCCGGCGCCGATCGAGCAGATGCTCGAGAACATGTTCGTCGGCCGCCCGCCCGGCAACTACGACCGCCTGCTCGACTACAGCCGCGCGGTCACCGGCTCGCTGTTCTTCGTGCCGTCCGCCGACCTGCTCGAAGCGCTCGCCGATCACGCGGCGCCGGCCGCCGATGCCGCGGAGCCGGAACCGGCATCTTCCGCGCCGCATCGCGACGGCTCGCTGAAGATCGGCTCGCTGAAAGGCGTGCCGTCGTAACGCACATCGTCACCAAGGGCAGTCCGGCGCACCTACCCCGCGCCGGGCGAGACGCATGGTGGCGCCATGCACGCCCTTCACTCGTTGCGAAGCTTCAATAGACTGCGCCTATGATTCAGCCGGGCTCGGCCCCGGCGACTGAACGCGGCCGAGCTCCGGCGTCCGGAACCCCTGCCGGATGAATGTTCGTAAGAATGCGCGACACGCGATCGGCCGTCGGCCGCCTATGGTTCGGCACGCCATCGAGCCCGGCCCGAGCGACGCGGGCGCCGGTGCGCCCCCGGGCATCGCCATCCGTCGCGGCGTGCAGCACAAGCGCACACCCTCTCCCCGCACGTGAATTGCAGAACAGTTGCGCCACCGCAGCGTGTCGTTTCGATTTGTGCTGCAGCGGTGTCAATAGAGCCTGCTAATATGCATTTCGTCCTCGATCGGCCTGCCGGGCTCAGACGCAGTCCGTCAGCCGATCGGCCACCATGAAGTGTTTTCGCTGACGTGAGGCAACCCAAACCCATGAATAACCTGCACCGCGAACTCGCCCCGATCTCGTCCTCCGCCTGGGAGCAAATCGAGGAGGAAGTGGCACGCACGTTCAAACGATCGGTGGCCGGCCGCCGCGTCGTCGATGTCGACGGCCCCGAGGGCCCCGAGCTGTCGGCCGTCGGCACCGGGCACCTCGTCGACGTCGCCGCCCCGCGCGAGCTGGTGAATGCGCGGCTGCGCGAAGTCCGCACGATCGTCGAGCTGACGGTGCCGTTCGAGTTGAGCCGCGATGCGATCGACAGCGTCGAGCGCGGCGCGCGCGACGCCGACTGGCAACCGGCGAAGGACGCCGCGCAGCGGCTCGCGTTCGCCGAGGACGACGCGATTTTCGACGGCTACCGGGCCGCCGGCATTCTCGGCATCCGCGAAGGCACGTCGAACCGCAAGCTCACGCTGCCGGCGGATGTGAGCGCGTATCCCGACGCGATCAGCGACGCGCTCGAAGCGCTGCGGCTTGCCGGCGTCGACGGCCCGTACTCGGTCGTGCTCGGCTCGGATGCGTACACGGCGCTCAGCGAAGCGCGCGACCAGGGCTATCCGGTCCTCGGCCATATCAAGCGGATCGTCAGCGGCGAGATCATCTGGGCGCCGGCGATCAGCGGCGGCTGCGTGCTGTCCACGCGCGGCGGCGATTACGAGCTGCACCTCGGGGAAGACGTATCGATCGGCTACACGAGCCATACCGACAAGGTCGTCCGCCTGTACCTGCGCGAAACGTTCACGTTCCTGATGCTCACGAGCGAAGCATCGGTGGCCGTGGCGCCGCAGGCCGGCACGGCGGCCTGACCGCGGTTGCCTGCGCGCGATGCCCGCCGGGTGTCGCGCGCGAGCGGCCGCCCCGCCGGCCGCATGTTCGTCGCCGATCAAACCCATCTTGCATGGAGTATGTGATGAGCGAGTCGAATGAGGCATTGCAGGCGCTGCAGGCGTCGGTCGACCACCTGAAGCAGGCGGTCGACGCGAACGCGAGCAGCCAGGCCGGCGACACCGCCGTGCTGTTCACCGTCTTGTCGCTGGTCCTGGCGGAGTTGCCGCCCGACACGCGCAACCTGATCGAGGATTCGTTCTCCGTCTGGGCCAATGGCCTGCCGAATGCGGCACTGTCGAAGGACGTGAAGCAGATCGCCCGGCAGCGGCTGGCGATGACCCTCTCGGACTGACCGCGGCACGCCACGGTTGCGCCGTGTCCGGCCCGGACCGTGCAACCCGCCCTCGCCTGCGGCCGCCCCACACGCATCGTCTGCGGTGCGTGCGTGGTGGCGCTTGGCCGCTCGCGGCACGCGCCCCGTGCCGCGCCCCCTGCCGCGCTTGCGTCGCGCCGCCCCATCCGTGCTGCCTTTGATCCCCCGATAACCGGCGCCCTGCGCGCCGATGTCGCACCGCGATCCGTTCGCGCGCCGCCCGCTTCCGCTTCCTGTCATCACACGCTGCGCACGCCGCGCACGCCCGTGGCGCCGTGCGCCCGCCCGTCTGTACTCCTTGCCGCCCGTGCGCGCGCGCATGCGAGGGTGCAATTCACGGCCGGGCCGGTGCGGAACTGTGCCTTGGATAGCCTCCGCCGATTCGCTATTTTGAACGCAGTCGAAGCGATGCCGTGGGCTCCTCCCGGCACGCACGCTTGCCGCCCTGACCGCGACCGTGCACGACGCCGACGCGCGCTGCGTGACCGCACCGGTGCCGCCCGCGCGCCGCCGTGCCGCGTGTCGTGCGTTCGCGGTCGGCATGCGCCCAAGCGCCGCACCGCATCGGGACTTCACCCTTCGACCCACTTTCACCGACAGGAGCCAGACCACCATGCCCGCACTTTGCGATATCTGCCACGCGCGGCCGGCCGTCGCGCGCGCAACCGTGATGCAGGACGGCGAGCGCAAGACGATCTCGATCTGCGATTATCACTTCCGTCAGTTGATGCGGCATCAGAGCATGCTGAACCCGTTCGATTCGCTGCTCGGCGGTGGCGGCTCGTCGTCGCTGTTCGGCGGGCTCGACGACGAATCGCCGCTCGCCGCCGAGATTCCGCGCGAATCGGTCGACCCGACCGACGCGTTCAGCGAGCAGACGCTGGAGTTGCTGCAGCGCGCGGCTGAAAAGGCGCACGAGCTGCGCCGCAGCGAGCTCGATTCCGAACACCTGCTGTACGCGCTCGCGGACACCGACGTGTGCGCCGCGCTGCTGAAGGAACTGAAGCTGTCGCCGGAAGACATCAAGTCGTACATCGACGCGCATGCGCATACCGGCACGGCCGATCCCGATGCGCCGCTCGACAAGCTGTCGATCTCGCCGCGCGTGAAGAAGGCCGTGCAGTACGCATTCCAGGCGTCGCGCGACCTCGGCCACTCGTACATCGGCCCCGAGCACCTGCTGATCGGGCTCGCGTCGGTGCCGGACAGCGTCGCCGGCACGCTGCTGAAGAAATACGGCGTGACGCCCGAGGCGCTGCGCCAGAAGGTCGTGAAGGTGGTCGGCAAAGGCGCCGAGGACGGCCGCGTCGATGCGCCGACCGGCACGCCGAACCTCGACAAGTTCGGCCGCGACCTCACCGCGATCGCGCGCCAGGGCAAGCTCGACCCGGTGCTCGGCCGTGCGCAGGAAATCGAGAGCACGATCGAGGTGCTCGCACGTCGCAAGAAGAACAACCCGGTGCTGATCGGCGAGCCGGGCGTCGGCAAGACGGCGATCGTCGAAGGGCTCGCGCAGCGGATCGTCAACGGCGACGTGCCCGAGGTGCTGCGCGACAAGCGGCTCGTCGAAGTCAACATCAACTCGATGGTGGCCGGCGCGAAGTATCGCGGCGAGTTCGAGGAGCGCGCGAAGCAGCTGATCGACGAAGTCACGGCGAAGCAGGACGAACTGATCCTGTTCATCGACGAGCTGCACACGATCGTCGGCGCCGGCCAGGGCGGCGGCGAAGGCGGCCTCGACATCGCGAACGTGCTGAAGCCCGCGCTCGCACGCGGCGAGCTGAGCCTGATCGGCGCGACGACGCTCAACGAATACCAGAAGTACATCGAGAAGGATGCCGCGCTCGAACGGCGCTTCCAGCCGGTGTTCGTGCCGGAGCCGAGCGTCGAGCAGACGATCGTGATCCTGCGCGGGCTGCGCGACAGCCTCGAGGCGCACCACCAGGTGACGTTCGCCGACGACGCGTTCGTCGCGGCCGCGGAATTCGCCGATCGCTACATCACGTCGCGCTTCCTCCCCGACAAGGCGATCGACCTGATCGACCAGGCCGCCGCGCGCGTGCGGATCGGCGCGACCTCGCGCCCGGTCGACATCCAGGAAGGCGAAGCGCAGATCGCGCAACTGAAGCGCGAGCAGGACTACGCCACGTCGCGCAAGCGCTTCGACGAAGCGAAGCAGTTCGAGGAGCAGATCAACGCGAAGCAGAAATCCGTCGACGAGATGATGGAGGCGTGGCAGCGCAAGACGGGCTCCGAAACGCTCGAGGTCACCGTCGAATCGGTGGCCGAGGTCGTGTCGCGGCTCACCGGCATCCCAGTGTCCGAACTCACGCAGGAAGAACGCCAGAAGCTGTTGAAGATGGAAGAGCAACTGCGCGAGCGCGTGGTCGGCCAGAGCGACGCGGTGGTGGCCGTCAGCGATGCCGTGCGGCTGTCGCGCGCGGGGCTCGGCCAGACGCACCGGCCGATCGCGACGTTCCTGTTCCTCGGGCCGACGGGCGTCGGCAAGACCGAGCTCGCGAAGGCGCTGGCCGAGACCGTGTTCGGCGACGAGCAGGCGATCATCCGCATCGACATGTCCGAGTACATGGAGCGGCACGCGGTCGCGCGGCTGATCGGCGCGCCGCCCGGCTACGTCGGCTACGACGAAGGCGGCCAGCTCACCGAGCGCGTGCGGCGCCGCCCGTACAGCGTGATCCTGCTCGACGAGATCGAGAAGGCGCATCCGGACGTCTACAACGTGCTGCTGCAGGTGTTCGACGACGGCCGCCTGACCGACGGCAAGGGCCGCGTGGTCGACTTCAGCAACACGATCATCATCGCGACGAGCAACCTCGGCGCCGCGATCATCATGGACAACCTCACGCAGCCGGAAGCCGCGCGCAAGACCGACAAGGCGATCCGCGAGGAACTGATGCAGGTGCTGAAGGGCCATTTCCGCCCCGAGTTCCTGAACCGGATCGACGAGGTGATCGTCTTCCACGCGCTGTCGAAGGAGAACATCCGCGCGATCGTGCAGATCCAGCTCGACCGCGTGGTGCGCACCGCCGCCGCGCAGGACATCACGCTCGTGATGGGCGACGCGCTCGTCGAGCACCTGACCGAAGCCGGCTACCAGCCGGAGTTCGGCGCACGCGAGCTGAAGCGCCAGATCCGCCAGACCATCGAGACCCGGCTCGCGAAGGAGATCCTCGCCGACCGGCTGAAGTCGGGCGACAAGTGCGAGGTCGACTACGACAAGGCCAGCGACGAAGTGAAGTTCACCAAGCTCGCCGCGCCTGAAGCGAAGGAGACCAAGGACGCGAAGAAGGACGCCGACGGCAAGGCGAAGCCGAACGGCAAGGCGGCCAAGGCCACCGACGATGCGAAGACGGGCGACACGCCCGCCGACGCACCGCCGCCCGCGCCTGCCGCGAAAGCGTCCGGCAAGAAGTCGTCGGGCGCGAAGAAGGACGCGCACTGAAAAACAGCATGCCCCGCACGCCCGGGGCATGCATGACCGGCTCCGTCCACCGGACGGAGCCGCCCCACGCCGCGACACGGCGCAAACCGAGCCGCCCGCACCGGGTAAGGCTGATGGAGATTCAACATGACAAATCGACGCGAAGTGCCAGGCATCAGGAAGTACGACGGGCCCGCCGGTGGTTGGGGCGCGCTTCGCGCGACAGCCGATGCGGTGCGCACGCAAATGGAAACCATCGAGGCGCCGATCGTGCTGATGCGGACCAACCAGCCCGACGGCTTCGACTGCCCCGGCTGCGCCTGGCCCGACAAGGAACACAAGTCGACGTTCCAGTTCTGCGAGAACGGCGCGAAGGCCGTCACGTGGGAAGCGACGACCAAGCGCGTGACGCCCGAGTTCTTCGCGGCGAACACCGTGTCGTCGCTGCTGCGCATGTCGGACTACGAGCTGGAGAACATGGGCCGGCTCACGCATCCGCTCGTCTACGATCGCGCGACCGACACGTTCCGCGCGATCGAATGGGACGACGCGTTCGCGCGCATCGGCGAAGTGCTGCGCGCGCTGCCGCCCGACCAGGTCGAGTTCTATACGTCCGGCCGCGCGTCGAACGAAGCCGCGTACCTGTACCAGCTGTTCGCGCGCGAACTCGGCACCAACAACTTCCCCGACTGCTCGAACATGTGCCACGAGCCGACCAGCGTCGGCCTGCCGCAGTCGATCGGCATCGGCAAGGGCACCGTATCGCTGGAGGATTTCGACCACTGCGAGCTGATCATCTCGATCGGCCACAACCCCGGCACGAACCACCCGCGGATGATGGGCACGCTGCACGAATGCGCGCGCCGCAACGTGCCGATCATCGTGTTCAACCCGCTGCGCGAGCGCGCGCTCGAACGCTTCGCCGATCCGCAGGACATGATCGAGATGGCGTCGTTCGGCTCGACCCGCATCGCGTCGACGTACTACCAGGTCGACGCCGGCGGCGACGCGGCCGCGCTGAAGGGCATCATGAAGGCGCTGCTGCAGCTCGAAGCCGAGCGCGGCGACGTGCTCGACCGCGACTTCATCGCGCAGCACACCAACGGCTTCGACGCGTTCTCGGCCGACCTCGAGGCCACGTCGTGGGACGACATCGAGCGCGCGAGCGGGCTCAGCCAGGCGCAGCTCGAACAGGTCGCGCTCGCGTACGCGAAGTCGAACGCGACGATCGTCACGTACGGGATGGGCGTCACGCAGCACAACAAGGGCACCGCAACCGTGCGCCTGATCGCCGACCTGCTGCTGATGCGCGGCAACATCGGCAAGCCCGGCGCCGGCGTGTGCCCGCTGCGCGGCCACTCGAACGTGCAGGGCAACCGCACGGTCGGCATCACCGAGAAGCCGTCGGCCGAGTTCCTGAAGAAGATCGAGGACGTGTGCGGCTTCACGCCGCCCGCGCATCACGGGCATGACGCCGTGCAGGCGATGCAGGCGATGATCGACGGCACCGCGAAGGCGCTGCTGTGCCTCGGCGGCAACTTCGCGGTCGCGCTGCCCGATCCGGAACAGTCGTTCCCGGCGATGGCCAAGCTCGACCTGAGCGTGCATCTCGGCACCAAGCTGAACCGCTCGCACCTGCTGGTCGCGAAGGAAACCTTCGTCCTGCCGGTGCTCGGCCGCACCGAGCTCGACATGCAGGCCACCGGCCGGCAGTCGATCACCGTCGAGGATTCGATGTCGATGGTTCACGCGTCGGCCGGCAAGCTCAAGCCGGCGTCCGACCAGCTGCGCTCGGAGCCGGCGATCGTCGCGGGCATCGCGCATGCGACGCTGCCGGCCAGCAAGGTCGCGTGGCTCGACCTGATCGACGACTACGACCGCATCCGCGACCTGATCGACAAAACGGTATCCGGCTTCGAGGCGTTCAACGAGCGCATCCGCACGCCGGGCGGCTTCCGCCTGCCGCTGCCGCCCACCGAGCGCGTGTGGCCGACGCCGACCGGCAAGGCGATGTTCTCGGTCTACAAGGGCGTGAAGGAAGACGCCGACGTGCTCGGCGCCGAGCAGGTGCTGCGGCTGATCACGCTGCGCAGCCACGACCAGTACAACACGACGATCTACGGGCTCGACGACCGCTATCGCGGCGTGTTCGGCCGGCGCGACGTGCTGTTCATGAACCCCGCCGATCTCGCGAAGTACGGGCTCGAACACGGCGACCTCGTCGACATCGAGACGGTCACCGCATCGGGTCGCGCGCTGCGCCTCGAGAAGATCACCGCGATCGAGTACGACATCGCGCCGGGGTCGGTCGGCGCGTACTACCCGGAAGCGAACGTGCTCGTGCCGCTCGACTACATCGACAAGGAAAGCGGCACGCCGTCGTACAAGTCGGTCCCGGTGCGCGTCGCGCGCTCGGCGGTGGTCTGACGTACTAACGGGCCGGCTCGCGGCGCACAGGCTGCCGCGAGCCGGCCCGCCCTCCTCCACGGGCCACCGTGTCTCGACGGATGCGATGGCCCCCTTCCTTCCCCATCGTTACCGCGCCGCCGTCGGCGGCATCGTCGCGCCCGTCTGCCGGCGCCGGTACGCGCTGTCTCGCGTCGCGAGCCAGTAGTACAGCGGCGACGTCAGCACCAGCCCCACCAGCCACGACAGGTCGGCGCCGCCGAGATGCGCGGGAATCGGGCCCGCATACATCGGCGTGTTCATGAACGGAATCTGCACGAGGATGCCGATCGCGTACGCGAGCAGCGCCTGCGGATTGAAGCGGCCGTAGATCCCGCCATCGACCATGAAGATCGACTTGATGTCGTACTTGCCCTTGTGGATCACGTAGAAGTCGATCAGGTTGATCGCCGTCCACGGCACCAGCACGACGAGCAGCGCGAGCACGAGATCGACGAGGTTGCCGACGAAGTTCGTCGACGCGCCGATCGCCGCGTAGCAGCAGGCGACGAAGATCACGACCGACACCACCGCGCGTGCCTTCGCGGTCGGAATCCACTTGTATGCGAACGTCTGCACCGACGTGATCACCGCGAGCACCGCGCCGTACAGGTTCAGCGCGTTGTGGCTGATCACGCTCAGCAGGAACAGCACGAGCATCAGCGGGCCGAGCGGGCCCGTCGCCTGCTTGACCGCATCCATCGCGTCCGCGCCGGCGGGCACCGCGAGCACCGCGACCGCGCCGAAGATGAACGCGAGCGTCGAGCCGATCGTGCAGCCGAGATAGGTCGCCCAGAACGTCGACGCCACGCCGACGTTTTCCGGCAGATAGCGCGAATAGTCCGACACGTACGGCGCGAACGCGATCTGCCACAACGCCGACAGCGACACCGTCGCGAGCCAGCCGGCGAAGTTGAAGCCGCCGCGCGTCAGGAAATCGTCGGTCGTCACGTGCGTGAGGATCATCCAGAAGCCGACCAGGATGCCGATGCCGAGCACCCACGTGCCGATCCGGTTCAGGACGTGGATGAACCGGTAGCCGACGATCCCGATCAGCCCCGAGCCCACCGCGCCGATCACGATGCCGACGGGCACCGGCACCGACGACGCGATGCCGTGCACCGACTTGCCGGCCAGCACGATGTTCGACGCGAAGAAGCCGACGTACATCACGGCCGCGATCACGGTCACGAGCAGCGCGCCCCACGAGCCGAATTGCGCGCGGCTCTGGATCATCTGCGGGATGCCCATCTGCGGCCCCTGCGCCGAATGCAGCGCCATCAGCACGCCGCCGACCGCCTGGCCGACGACGATCGCGACGATGCCCCACATCAGGTTCAGGTGGAAGAGCTGCACGCCGAGCGCGCCGGTCACGATCGGCAGCGGCGCGATGTTGCCGCCGAACCAGAGCGTGAACAGGTCGCGCACCTTGCCGTGGCGCTCCGCGGGCGGCACGTAGCCGATCGTGTGCTTCTCTATCATCGGGGACGCGTTGCGGTCCACGTTCGTCATGGTGATGTCTCCTGTCCTGCGCGGCGATGCGCGCTTGCCGTGTCAGCCGGCGCGCGTTGGGGGTCGCGCCGGCAATCGGGTCCGGATACGCGAGCGACGACGCGCCGCGTGCACGCGCGGCGGGTCGAGCGACGCGGACGACGCGCATGCGGGGGCGGATGCCATGTCCCGCCGGTGCGTGCGCGGCCGCTTCGTTTGCTTCTTGATCCAGGTTGGAGACGATGGTGCGCCACGACCCGCGCGACCGGAAAATACTAAAAATATTTCCGGGACATACGAAAAAGCTCTGCAGCGGACATTTCGGCGCCGGGGGGCTTTCAGGTAAGGTGCTACGCAAACCATGGACAGATTGCGCCCGCGGCGGCACGCCGGGGCCGTGCATCAGAGGTGCTTGTGGCTCACTACACTTTGCGGCAACTGAAATACTTCGTGACGACGGTGGAATCCGGCAGCGTCGCCGAGGCGTCGCGCCAGCTGTTCATCGCGCAGCCGTCGATCTCCAGCGCGATCAAGGGTCTGGAGGAAAGCTTCGGCGTGAAGCTGTTCATCCGCCATCACGCGCAGGGCGTGTCGCTGACGCCGAGCGGCACGCGCTTCTACCGGAAGGCGCAGGAGCTGCTGCGCATCGCGCACGAATTCGAACAGAACGCGCTCGCCGACAACGACGTGATCACCGGGCAGATCGACATCGGCTGCTTCGAGACGGTCGCGCCGCTCTATCTGCCGCAACTGATCGCGGGCTTTCGCGAGCGCTACCCGGGCGTGAACATCCGGCTGCGCGACGGCGACCAGCAGGAACTCGTGCAGGGCCTGACGTCCGGCACGTTCGATCTCGCGCTGATGTACGACCACGATCTCGACGGCACGATCGAGACCGAGCCGCTGATGCCGCCGCAGCAGCCGTACGTGCTGCTGCCGGAAAACCACCGGTTCGCGGGCCAGACGCACGTGTCGTTGCGCGACCTCTGTGTCGAGCCGATGATCCTGCTCGACGTGCAGCCGAGCCGCACGTATTTCGTCAGCCTCTTTCACGAACTCGGGCTCACGCCGAACATCGTGTTCGGCTCGCCGTCGATCGAGATGGTGCGCGGGATGGTCGGCCAGGGGTTCGGCTTCTCGGTGCTCGTCACGCGCCCGCATTCCGAATACACGTACGACGGCCAGCGCGTCGTGACGATCGGCCTCAGCGAAACGGTGAGCCCGTCGGGGCTCGTGAGCGCGCGGCTGAAGCGCGGTCAGCTCACGAAGCAGGCGCAGTCGTTCGTCGATTTCTGCCGCGAGCGGCTCGCGCAGATCGTCGCGGAAACGGTGCGACAAGGAACCTGAAGGAACCGGAAGGAACACGAAAGCGCACGCGCCGTGGGAGGCGGTGTGTGCGCGTCGGTAGTGTCGGTAAGGCGCGTCGCGTCAGGCGGCCGCGGCGAGATGGGCGGCCAGCCGCCCGAGCATCGCGTCGCAGCCGTGGAGCTGGTCGAGCGTGACGAACTCGTCGGGCTTGTGCCCCTGGTCCATGCTGCCGGGCCCGCACACCACGGTCGGAATGCCGGCTTGCCCGAACAGCCCGCCCTCGGTGCCGAACGCCACCGTGCCGAACGCATCGGAGCCGCTCAGCATCGCGAGCAGGCGCGCGGCCTCGCTGTCCGGCGCGGTCGCCAGCCCCGGATAGGCGCCCAGCGGCTGCAGTTGAATGTCGGTATCGGGCTGCACCGCGCGCATTCTCGGCAACAGTTCGGATTCCGCATAGTCCTGCAGCTTTCTCGGCACGTCATGCGCATCGAAATCCGGCAGCGCCCGCACCTCGAAATCGAACTCGCATTCGGCCGGCACGATGTTCAGCGCGCGGCCGCCCTTGATCAGCCCGGTCTGCACGGTCGAGAACGGCGGATCGAAACGCGCGTCGTGCCGTTCCGGCCGCGCGAGCGCCGCGCCGATCTCACCGAGCCGGCCGATCAGCTTCGCCGCATAGTCGATCGCGTTGACGCCCGACGGCGCGTACGCCGAGTGGCATGCGGCACCTTTCACGCGGCAGCGCATCGCGAGCTTGCCCTTGTGACCGAGCACCGGCTTCAGCTCGGTCGGCTCGCCGATCAGGCACAGGCGCGGCCGGCGCGCGCGTGCGGCCAGTGCATCGAGCATCGGCCGCACGCCGAGGCAGCCGACTTCCTCGTCGTACGAGAACGCGAGATGCACGGGCATGCCCAGCGGCCGCGCGACGAACGCCGGCACGGCCGCGAGCACCGACGCGATGAAGCCCTTCATGTCGGCCGTGCCGCGGCCGTACAGGCGGCCGTCGCGCTCGGTCAGCCGGAACGGCTCGACCGTCCACGCCTGCCCGTCGACCGGCACCACGTCGGTATGGCCCGACAGCGCGATGCCGCCGCGATCGCGCGGCCCGATCGTCGCGTACAGGCTCGCCTTCGTGTGTTCCGCGTTGTAGAACAGTTCGCTTTCGACACCGAAGCCCGCGAGATAGTCGCGGATGAAGCCGATCATCTCGAGGTTCGACTCGCGGCTGACCGTCGCGAAACCGATCAGCCGTTCCAGCAATGCGCGGCTCGACGTGTCATTCATCGCCCGGCACTCCGTAGCTCGGCGCGGCGGTGGGGTTCAGCGCGCGCGTCTGGTAGTCCTGCATCTGCGGCCGATACGCCCGCCACAGCGCATCGAGCTGCCCGATCGGATCGGTGTCGGCCCAGTCGACACGCAGGTCGACGATCGGCCAGGTCACGTCGCCGGCCACCTTCAGCGCGGCCGAATGCACCGGCCCCGCCTCGCCGCCGGCCGCCATCGCCGCATGCATCGCGGCCAGCAGGCGATCGGCGAGCAGGCCGGGCGCCTGTTCGAAGGCACGCGCCATCGCGTCGATCACGGCCGGGGCGGCCAGCAGGTTGCCCGCCGCCACGCATTGCTCGCCCTGCACCGCGTGATGCGTGCCGAGCGCTTCCTTGCCGGTGAAGCACGCCGTCTGCCCCTGCCCGTCGATCACCGTGACCTGCCGGTACTGGCTCCAGCCGTTCGCGCTGAGCGCGCGGTCGAGCGCCGCGGCGGGCGCGAGCTGCTCGTGCTCGATCAGGTCGAGGATCTGCGGCCCAAGCGCCGGCAGCGTGATGTTCTGCGTCGCGACGGCGCCGACGCCCGCGCGCACCCACGGGCAGCGCGCGCCAACCGCGATGCTCGACGAGCTGATCGCGATGCCGAGCTGGCCCGTCTCCGGGCAACGCCCGACGATGGAGAAAGTCATGTCGCCTCCTACGCGCGGTTCGGCTGCCAGTTGTCCGGGATCACGGCGATCACGTCGATTTCCATCAGCCACTGCGGCTGGCCGAGCGCCGACACGACGAGCCCCGTCGAGATCGGATACACGCCCTTCAGCCACTTGCCGACTTCCTGGTACACCGGCTCGCGATAGCGCGGGTCGATCAGGTAGGTCGTCGTCTTCACGATGTGCGTGAGGTCGCTGCCGGCTTCCTCCAGCAGTTGCTTGACGTTCTTCATCGCCTGCTCGGCCTGCGCGCGCGGATCGCCGAGACCGATCAGCGTGCCGTCGAAATCGGTGCCGACCTGGCCGCGCACGTAGACGGTGTTGCCGGCTCGCACGGCCTGGCACAGGTCGTTGTCGAGCGTCTGGTTCGGATAGGTATCCTTGGTGTTGAACATGCGGATACGGGTATGGGTGGGTTGGCTCATCGGAATCCTTCAGTCGTCAGGGGTCACGCCGCCGCACCGGATGCGAACGCGGTACGGCAGGCGGCATGGGTTCGGTCAGTTCACCGCGTCGGCGAGCGGTTGCGTATCGGCGAGCGGTTGCGTATCGGCGTGCGGCTGCGTGTCGGCGTGCGGCGCGGCGCCGTCCTGTTCCGCGTGCGCGGTCGAGCGGCGCTGCGATGCGTCGTGGTACTCGAGGTAGGTGCGCTGGATCGCGATGTGGTCGGCGATGTGCCGCGCGTCGTGCCACACGCCCCAGATGAAGCTGGAGCCGCGCCGCGACAGCCACGGCAGCCCGAGGAAATAGATGCCCGGCTCCTTCGACACGCCGCGCTGGTGTTGCGGCTTGCCGTTGTCGGCGAACGCGTCGACCTTCAGCCAGCCGTAGTCGACCGCGTAGCCGGTCGCCCAGATGATCGACGTCACGCCCGCGCCGGCAAGGTCGAGCGCGAGGATCGGATGCGCGACGCAATCGGGGTTCGGCAGGATGCGGCGGGCTTCCGGCTCTTCCGGCAGGTCGAGGCCGTTGCGCGCCGCATAGGCGTCGGCCGCGTCGAGCAGCGACAGGTAGTTCTCGTCACCGCGTGCGAGATTGATCGCCAGATCGCGTTCGAACACGGCCACGCCGCCGTCGAACGACTTCGTCAGCCCGACGAGCGTCACACCCTGGTTCGCGAGCTTGCGGAAATCCACCGTGTGGCCGCCGCGCGCGCCGCTCACCGCGATCGTCACGTGTTCGCGGCCGGGCGTCGCGACTTCCTTGTCCCATTCGCCGAGCACGCCGAGCCACCAGCAGAAATCGCGGCCGCGATACGCACGCGGCGGCCGGTCGTGCGGGCCGACCGACAGATAGACCTGCCGGCCCGCGCGTTGCAGCTCGTCGGCGATCTGCACGCCCGACGACCCCGCGCCGACCACCAGCACCGCCCCTTCCGGAAGCTGCGCCGGGTTGCGATAGTCGGCGGAATGAATCTGCACGAGGCGCGCGTCGTCCGGCGCGATCGGCGGAATCACCGGGCGCTGGAACGGCCCGGTCGCGACGACCACGCGGTTCGCCTCGATCGTGCCGTCGGACGTCTCGACGATGAAACCCGGCTTGCCGGCATTGCGCACGACCTGCTTCACCTCGACGCCGGTGCGGATCGGCGCGTTGAACTTGCGCGCATACGCTTCGAAGTAGTCGGCGACCTGGTCTTTCGTTGCGAACGCATCGGGATCGAGGCCGTCGAATTCGAGGCCGGGGAAGCGGTCGTGCCATGCGGGGCCGTTCGCGACCAGTGAATCCCAGCGCCCGGTGCGCCAGCGCTCGGCGATGCGGCTGCGCTCCAGCACGAGATGCGGTACGCCCAGCTTGCCCAGGTGCTCGCTCATGGCCACGCCGGCCTGACCGGCGCCGACGACGAGCGTATCGATTGAGGTTGTTTCGACTGCCACGGCTGTCTCCTTCGGAAGTGCGGCTCGGCGCGACGTTCGGGCTGTCGCGTGAGTTGGAATGGAGACATTCTGCTGACAGCCAGGCGTAGGCGAAATGATGTTTTTTGTGGTTGTTGACGAGAAAAAAGCTGGGGGATCAGGGATACCTCCGGACGGAGACATCATGCGTTCCGACGCCGGGTCGGCACTCGCTGCGAGGTGACGCGGCGGCAGGTCGACATGGCGAGCGAGGCATCTGCCGCGCCATACGGGAACGAATCATGCGCGTGAGTCGTGGTCGGCAATCAATGGAGGACGGCTCGATGAAACCCCTGACAATTGCAACGCGTCGCATTCTGGCGACCCTCGTGGCAGGCGGGGCACTCGCCGCGACCAGCACGGCCTTCGCGCAAGGCTACGGTGCACCGCAACCGAGGGTCGAGGAGCGAGAGCGCGCCCCGGAGGCCGGTGTATCGGTCGAGATCGGCATGCACGGTGACCGCTACTGGGACGGCCATCGCTACTGGGAACGCGACGAGTGGAGGCATCGTCATCCGCGCGATTGTGATCCGTGGCGCGAGCATGAACATGAGCACGAGCATCGTGAATAGTGACGACCGCCGCGTGGAGTACGCGCGACTTCCGTGTGACGCGGGTTAAAACCCGGATTCCGATGCCAAAGCGCTCCGGTAAATGAGCGCAAACCGCGTCATCACACTTTTCCAGATCAGCTTGAACGCGGCCTCGTCTGACAAGAGATGGCCGCGTCTCTTTTTGAAAATGCGCAGTGGCATGACTGCCTGATCAACTGCATCCCCGGGACCTTCCACGCCGTCACATCGAAAGTAGGCGTGTACTCGCTGCCGGCGTCACCGCCTTCGCCGCGTCGATCAACGTCTCCTTGTTGCCGTCCCACTTGGGCAGTTTGGCGGGCGGCAGAGGCACCACCTTGTCCAGGTTCGGCAGACGCAGGTCAGGGTCGCGTTCCAGGCGATCGGCAAGGACACCGTAGCGCTCGGCGCGGGCTTCATCCTTGACATGGCCAACCAGCGCGTCCCCCTTGCCAAACGACGCACTCAACCATCCCGCACTCTCGGCGCTACCGAATTTCACGCCCGCATGCAACGTCTTGAGCGCACGTTCGTTGTTCTCGCCCAACTCGGCTCGATCGCCCGCGATCGTCGTTCCCAACACATACGCCGCACGCCCGTTGCCCTGCGCGACCGCACATTCAAGCATCTGGAGTGCGATCCTGCGGTTGCCCCAGAACCCCGCCTTGGGGTCGTCGTAGAGCGCGTCCATCTTGCCACCCAGATACGCCATCGCACTCGGACTGCCCTTATCGGCGGCCAATTGCCAGAATGCTTAGGCGCGGCTGGCATCCTGTTTTATGCCCATCCCGTCCATGTCGTACCGCAAGCGTTGTGAACCGCCGCGAGTCGGAGGTACCGCTGCCGGCCGCACGCCTCCCGACAATTCTTGACTATGCACACATCGCCAAACTGGTAGGATGCCGGTCGCCTCGGCATGGAAAGCGAGCACAGGATACCCGATCGATCCCTTTTAATGGACCTCGACCCGCCATCCGTGCCGTCCACCCTAGGCAACGCGGTGCCCCACAGCCCCCGTTGAACCCCGCAACACCCCGGCATCGCCCCGCGCGACCCGTTGCAGCAACCGTTGGAGCGGCGCCTTTCGCGCCGGCAAGTCTGAAAGCATGAAGAACTCGAAGCAGCCCCCCCGCCCCCCGCAGCACAAAGACCGCACGCCGCTGGCGCGCGCCGGCGCGCTGCTGCTGATGGCCGGCCTGCTGTACCTGCTGTGGCCGTCGGCCGAAACCGCGTACCTCGCGATGGAGTCGGTGATCCGCTGACGCGCCCGGCCATCCGTCCCCGCACTACGCTATACTCACGCAATGGAAACCCGACCCGCCTCGCCGAACGTGCATTGCTGGTGGCGCGCCTGACCCAGGCGGCCCGTTTCCTTTTGCATGTCCCAAACGTGATGCCGCCAGCGATGGCGGCATTTGCGTTTCTGCGCAGACACCATGGCTGGCGGCTTCGATAACCTGGAGCCACGACCAACATGACCCACCCCGCCCGACCGACCATCCTCACCGGCGACCGCACGACCGGCCCGCTGCACCTCGGCCACTACATCGGCTCGCTGCGCGCGCGCGTGCAGATGCAGCACGAAGCGAAGCAGTTCCTGCTGCTCGCCGACACGCAGGCGCTGACCGACAACATGGGCCGCCGCCAGCGCGTCACCGAGAACGTGATCGAAGTCGCGCTCGACTATCTCGCGGTCGGCATCGATCCGGCGATCTCGACGATCGTCGTGCAGTCGCAGGTGCCCGAACTCGCCGAACTGTCGCAATACCTGCTGAATCTCGTTACAGTCGCGCGTCTCGAACGCAATCCGACCATCAAGGAAGAGATCCGCCTGCGCGGTTTCGAGCGTGACATCCCGGCCGGCTTCCTGACCTACCCGGTGAGCCAGGCGGCCGACATCACCGCGTTCAAGGCGACACACGTGCCGGTCGGCGACGACCAGTTGCCGATGATCGAGCAGACCAACGAACTCGTGCGCCGCTTCAACGCGACCGTCGAACAGCCGGTGCTGGTCGAATGCGAGGCCGTGCTGTCGGCGGTCACGCGGCTGCCGGGGATCGACGGCAAGGCGAAGATGAGCAAGTCGCTCGGCAACGCGATCACGCTCGGCTCGACGCCGGACGAGATCACGCAGGCCGTGAAGGACATGTACACGGACCCGAACCACCTGCGCGTGAGCGATCCCGGCCAGGTCGAGGGCAACGTCGTGTTCACGTTCCTCGATGCGTTCGAACCTGACGTGCAGAAGGTCGACGAGCTGAAGGCGCACTACCGTCGCGGCGGGCTCGGCGACAGCGTCGTCAAGCGCGTGCTGAACGAGCGACTGCAGGCGTTGATCGAGCCGATCCGCGCGCGCCGTCGCGAATTCGAGGCCGACAAGGCCGAAGTGATGGCGATCCTGAAGCGCGGCACGATGCACGCGCGGGACGTGGCCGGCGCGACGCTCGCCGAGGTGAAGGGCGCGATGGGGTTGAACTACTTCGATTGAGCAACGCAGGCGGCGAGCATGCGAGTGCGCTCCGCGCGCCGCCGGACGAAATCCGGCCGGCGCGCGGCGTTCACCGCCGAGTCACACGCGCAAGCAAGCGTTGACGCAACCGCAACCTCATCACGATGCGCTCGCCGGCACGGACGCATGGCACACCGCCTCGACCCGATTGCCGGCCGGGTCGACGAGAAACGCGCCGTAGTAGTCGCCGTGGTAACGCGGCCGCAAGCCGGGTTCACCGTCGGACTGCCCGCCCGTCGCCAGGCCGGCCTCGAAAAACGCATCCACCTGCTCGCGGCTCGCGGCCTTGAAGCACCAGTGCCGCTTGCTCGCGCCGATTTCAGCGGGATCCAGATAGACCGCCAGAAACGTCGATGCGGTGTCGTTCGCATGGCAACGTTCGCCATAGCCGAGCGCGGTCGGCCGGTCATAGACCTTGGCTGCGCCGAGCGCGGCCATGATGGCATCGTAGAACGGGCGCGCCAGGTCGATATCCGGCACGCTGATTGACACGTGATCGAGCAATTGCATCGCCTCTCCTCCGTCGATGGGCACACGAGTCTACCCGAGCACGGCATCTTTCATGGAAGTCCCCCTACCGTCCGTGGGCGATACGTGAACACCCGGCACCGTCACGGGCGATCTCGTTCACGCCGACGGCGGGCCGGCCCTTAGTCCACTCCGCCGATGCCGCGTCCCGCCCGCCCCGCTATCGTTTCCCCGTCATCCACCTCCCCACGACACCATGACGCCCCAGGAAACGATCGACCGGATGGAGATCCAGGATCTGCTGACCCGCTATTGCCACGCCGTCGACCGCCACGACTGGCACGAATTCGAGCGTCTCTTCGCGGCCAACGCGACGCTCGATTACACGGCCTTCGGCGGCCCGGCCGGCAGCCGTGCGGAGATTTCCGCCTATCTGGAACAAGTGACGTCGGCGATGCGCGGCACGCAGCACACGATCTCGACGTCGCTGCTGACCGTCGACGGCGACGCGGCGACCGCGCGAACGGCCGGCCAGGCGATGATGATCACGATCGATGACGCCGGCGACGAGCGCGTGTGCTTCGTCGGGCTCTGGTATCGCGACCTGCTGGTGCGTACCGAATGCGGGTGGCGCATCCACCGCCGCACGCAGGAGCGCAGCTGGATGCACGATGCGCCGGCGGTCGCGGTGCGCTGAGCGCCCCGCGCGCGGCGCATGGCGTCACTTCATCTGCATCAGTTGAATCAGGTTCCCGCACGTATCGTCGATCATCGCGACGCGCACGGGCCCCGCATCCATCGGCTCCAGCGTGAAGCGGACACCGAGATCCGTGAGCCGCGCGAACTCCGCATCGAGATCGTCGACCTGGAACGATGCCGCCGGAATGCCGTCCTCGTACAGCGCCTGCTTGTAAGGCCCGACCGCGCGATGGTTGCTCGGCTCGAGCAGCAGCTCGGTGCCGTCCGGCTGATCCTTCGACACTACCGTCAGCCAGCGGGTCTCGCCCACCGGCACGTTGTTCTTCAGCTTGAACCCGAGCTTGTCGGTATAGAACGTCAACGCCGTGTCCTGGTCGTCGACGAAGATACTCGTCACGT
Organism: Burkholderia sp. Tr-20390; assembly: GCF_017104595.1. Classification (NCBI taxonomy): domain Bacteria; kingdom Pseudomonadati; phylum Pseudomonadota; class Betaproteobacteria; order Burkholderiales; family Burkholderiaceae; genus Burkholderia; species Burkholderia sp. Tr-20390. Next base: position 25,733 of record NZ_JAAGPC010000057.1, read on the forward strand.
AGATTCGCATGTCAATCGCTCCTGTCGCGGCAGTCACCGCCCTGCCACTATTCTTCGCCGAAATCGATGACAAACACATAATCGTTATCGATCAGCGTGCGCAGGTAGCCGTCGAAGTCGTCGGCGATCACCGCATCGCGGTCGGGATCGTGCGGGAAACGCACGACCTGCCCGACCTTGCCGCCCGACGCCGGCCCGAAATCGACACAGCGCCGCGACGTGCCACCGCTTACGTGATCTGGTACGTCGACGCCGGCACGAATTCCTCCGGCAGCGGGCGGTCGCCCAGTTCGAGCACCGACCGCTCGATCGTGCGCGTCATCGCATCGAGCGCCAGCGCGTTCGGCGCGAGGCCGAACGGCTCGGCCACCTCGCTCGCGATCGCTTCGAGCGCGATCAGCGTGTACGAGATGAACACGCAGATCAGCGGCGTGAAGAACTCCGTCGAATCGACGAGGCCGAACGGCAGCAGCACGCAATACGCATACACGGTGCGATGCAGCAGCACGCTGTACGAGAACGGAATCGGCGTCGACAGGATGCGTTCGCAACCACCGACCGATTTGCCGACCTCGTCGAGCTGCGTCTCGAACATCCAGCAGGTCGCATCGCTGCCGGGCGCACGGCCCAACGCACGGACGATGCCGCCGCGCAGCTCGTCGAGGATCGCGACGGGCTTGAAGCATTTGCCGCCCAGCTCGGCCGTGCGTTCCGCACCGAGAATGCGCTGCAGGTCCGCGGTCGGATCGGTATGACGAAGCTGATGCTTGAGCGCATAGGTGAGCGCGATCAGCAGGTCGGCGAGCCGGTTGCGCTCGGCGTCGCTCACGCTGTCGGGCAGGTAGCGATTGAACTGCGACGTCAGCGTACGCGCCGCGATCAGCAGGTTGCCCCACAGATGCCGCGCCTCCTTGAAACGCTCGAAGCTCGCGCTGTTGCGAAAGCCGAGAAAGATCGCGAGCGCGAGCCCGAACAGCGTGAACGGCGCGGTGTTGAGGGGGATCTTCTCGCCGAAGATGCGCCCGTTCGTGAAGACCGCCAGCGTGCTGACGACCGCCATGAACACGAGCTGCGGAATGATCGATTGCAGCACGGAGCCGTTCCAGACGAACAGCATCCTGAGCCAGTTTTGTTGTGGTCGGACGATCATGGTGTTTTCTCGACTGCAGGGAATGCATCAAACGGCGCGCCGGCGCCCGATGCGCAACGGCCCGCGCGTGGCGGGCCGCTGTCGGGTGAAGGCCGGGGCGGGCAACGCGCTGCGCGTGATGATACGCCCGCGCCCGCCCTGCCCGTCACATCATGCGGCGTTCAGTGATGGCCGCTCAGTGATAGCCGATATCGCCCTCGCGCACCTTGCCGCGGAACACGCGGTACTGCATCGCGTTGTACACGAGGATGATCGGCAGCACGATCACGGTGCCGACGAGCGCGAACAGCTGGCTCGAGTGGCTCGACGACGCGTCCCAGATCGACAGCGACGGCGGCACGATGTTCGGCCAGATGCTGATCACGAGCCCCGTGTAGCCGAGGAACACGAGCGCGAGCGTCAGCAGGAACGGCGTGGCCTCGTGCTCGCGCTTCACGGTGTGGAAGATGCCCCACACGCAGGCGACGACCAGCACCGGCACCGGCAGGAACCAGCCGAGGTTGCCGCTGCCGAACCAGCGATGCGCGACGGCCGGCAGCCCGATCACGGTCCACAGGCTGACCACGCCCATCACGGCGAGCAGCACGCCCGCGAGCGGCTTCATCAGCAACCGCATCTTGCGCTGCAGTTCGCCGTCGACCTTCAGGATCAGCCAGCCGCAGCCGAGCGTCGCATACGTGACGAGCACGCCGATCCCGCACAGCAGGCTGAACGGCGACAGCCAGTCGAACGGCCCGCCCGCGAACTGGTTGTTCTCGATCTTGATGCCCTGCAGCAGCGAACCGAGCACGATCCCCTGGCAGAACGCGGCCAGCGCCGAGCCGCCGATGAACGCGAGATCCCACATGTGTTGCGTGCGCGTGGCCTTCGCGCGCAGCTCGAACGCCGCCCCGCGGAAGATCAGCCCGACCAGCATCAGCACCAGCGGCAGGTAGTTCGCCGGCAGCAGCGTCGAATACACGACCGGGAACGCGCCGTAGAGCCCCGCGCCGCCGAGCACCAGGAACGTCTCGTTGCCGTCCCACACCGGTGCGACGGTGTCGAGCATCACCTGGCGCTCGGCCTTCGCGTCGAAGAACGGAAACAGCAGGCCGATGCCGAGATCGAAGCCGTCCAGCATCACGTAGATGAATACGCCGAGGCCGATGATCGCGGCCCAAATGACAGGAAGATCGATGTGCATGGCTTACTCCGCTTCGGTGACGTTCAGCGGCGTGGACAGCGCGCTCTTGCGCAGCCCCGGATGCCGGTGCAGCTCGATATACCCGGCCTGGGCAGCCGGCCCGCGCTTCATCAGTTTCATCATGTAATAGATACCCGTTCCGAACACCAGGAAATACACGACCACGAAGATCAGCAGCGACACGCCGACCTGCTGCGCGCTGAGCGGCGCGACCGAATCGACGGTGCGCAGCACGCCGTACACGGTCCAGGGCTGCCGCCCGACCTCGGTGGTGATCCAGCCGGCCAGCAGCGCGAGGATGCCCGACGGCCCCATCGCCACCACGAACCACTGGAACCAGCGCGTTTCATACAGGCGCCCGCCCTTTCTCAGCAGCAGCCCGAGCAGCGCGGTGAGCAGCATCAGCATCCCGAGGCCCGCCATGATCCGGAACGTCCAGAACACGATCGGCGAATACGGGCGGTCCTGCGGCGGGAATTCCTTCAGCCCGCGAATCTCGCCGTCCCAGCTGTGCGTGAGGATCAGGCTGCCGAGGTGCGGCACCTGGATCGCATAGCGCGTGGTTTCGGCCTGCATGTCGGGCAACCCGAAGAGGTTCAGCGCGGTGCCGCCCTTCTCGGTTTCCCACAGCCCCTCGATCGCCGCGATCTTCGCCGGCTGGTATTCGCGGGTGTTCAGCCCGTGCGCATCGCCGACGACGATCTGGATCGGCGCGAGCACCAGCAGCATCCACAGCGCCATCGAGAAGCTGCGCTTCACCGGCTCGTCGCGGCGCCCCTTGAGCAGGTGCCACGCGCCGCACGCGGCGACGATGAAGCCCGCGACGATGAACGCCGCGATCGTCATGTGCACGAGACGGTACGGGAACGACGGGTTGAAGACGATCTTGAACCAGTCGACCGGCACGACGAGGCCGTTCTCGATCTTGTAGCCCTGCGGCGTCTGCATGAAGCTGTTCGACGCGAGGATCCAGAACGTCGAGATCAGCGTGCCGACCGCGACCATCAGCGTCGCGAAGAAGTGTGCGCGGGGGCTCACGCGCTGCCAGCCGAACAGCATCACGCCGAGGAAGCCGGCTTCGAGGAAGAACGCCGTCAGCACTTCATACGTGAGGAGCGGGCCCGTGATGTTGCCGGCGACGCGCGAGAAGCCGGCCCAGTTGGTGCCGAACTCGTACGCCATCACGACGCCGGAGACCACGCCCATCCCGAAGCCGATCGCGAAGATCTTCGACCAGAACTGGAACATGGATTTGTAGGCGGCATCGCCGGTGACGAGGTAGCGCCATTCCAGCACTGCCAGGAAGCTCGCCATACCGATGCTGATCGCGGGAAACACGATGTGGAACGACACCGTGAACGCGAATTGCAAGCGGGCGAGATGGAACGCATCGAAGATTTCCATGACCGTAATTTGCTCGTGGTTGTGAGGACGTACGCTCGAAGCAGGAAATCGCGCGACGGCTTGGCGACAACACATGCGAACACAAACGGTCACTCGCATGGCATCGAAGCGTGAATGACGATATCGCGTTTGCAACGATACTCGCAATCGTTCGAACGTGCGTTGAAACTGTGCTGCTTACGCCGCCGAAGATGTGTGCACGGAAAACACATTTCGTGCCTGCGGGATGGTCAGCTGTACTGCTTTCGGCGCTGCAGCGCTGTATATCCGGCGTGCCTGTCATCCCCCTTAACATCCCATGAAACGCCTGCCGGAAGCGACGGCGCGCCCCTTCGGCCGCGCCCGCCCGGCAGCCTCCCGATTCCCCTGGTCCGGCGTACCCGCCCGACCCGGCCGGCCCGCCGGCCGATCCGCCTGGAGAAAACCGCATGGAGTCCTGCATCCGCCGCGACGAGCCGACCGGCAGCACCGCGTGTCAGGTGACGCGCCACCGTGCCGGCGAAGCGCGCGACACCGTCGACAGCGTCGTCGAGGAAACGCCGGTTGCACTCGTGTTCAACGACATTGCGCACACGGTCATGATGGCGACCCCGATCGACCTCGACGTGTTCGGCCTCGGCTTCGCACTGAGCGAAGGTATCGTCGAGCGCGCATCGGACGTGTTCGACATCGAAAGCGAATGCCGCGCGGGCAGCGCCGAAGTGCGGCTGACCGTGTCGCAACAGGCATTCATGGCGATGAAGGCGCACCGGCGCGCGCTGGCCGGCCGCACCGGCTGCGGCGTCTGCGGGATCGAAAGCATCGCGCAGCTCGACCTGCACCCGCCGCGCATCGCCGCCGCCGGCACGGCCGCCGGTATCGGCGCGGCAGCGATCGAACGGGCCGCGCGCGCGTTGCCGGCCCACCAGACGCTGATGCGCGAGACGGGCGGCATCCATGCGGCCGCGTGGTGCAACCGCGACGGCGACGTGCTCGACGTGTTCGAGGACGTCGGCCGCCACAACGCGCTCGACAAGCTGATCGGCCGGCTCGCGCGGCGCCGCGCGAACCTGCACGACGGCTTCGTGTTCCTGTCCAGCCGCGCAAGCTACGAACTGGTGCGCAAGGCCGCGCGGGTCGGCATCCCGATGATCGCGACGATCTCGGCGCCGACCTCGCTCGCGATCGACGTCGCCCGCGAAGCCGGCGTCAGGCTGGTCGGCTTCTGCCGCAACGACGGCTTCGTCGAGTACGTGTCGCCCGACGCCGCTCGGCCCTCTCAACCCTCTCAACCCGCGCTCGCTCAAGCGCATCCGGCGCGCTCCTGATGAAACCCCTGACCGATTTCGAAACCGCGCAGCAGCATTTCGCGAGTGCGTTCGCGCCGCTCGGCGCCACCACGTCCGTCCCGGTCGCGGAAGCCGCCGGCCACGTGCTGGCCGCGCCGCTCGTCGCCGTACTCGACCAGCCGCCGGCCGACCAGAGTGCGATGGACGGCTACGCCGTGCGTTACGCGGATCTCGCGCACGGCGAGCCGTTGCACGTCGCGCAACGCTGCTACGCGGGCGACACGCCGGCGCCGCTGGCCCCGCGCACGGCCGCGCGCATCTTCACCGGCAGCGTGATTCCGCCCGGCGCAGACACCGTCGTGATGCAGGAGCACGCACGCGAGCGGGACGGCTGGGTCGCGTTCGACGCACCGCAGCGCAGCGGCTCGCACCTCCGCCGCCCGGGCGAGGAAGTGCTCGCCGGCGACCGGCTCGTGCCGGCCGGCGTGCGCATGGGCCCGATGCACGTCGGCGTGGCCGCCGCGCAGGGGTTCGCGCGCGTCGACGTGCGCCCGGCGCTGCGCGTCGGCCTCCTGACGACCGGCGACGAGCTCGTCGCGTGCGGGCAGCCGCGTGCGCCGCAACAGATTTACAACAGCAATGCGCCGATGCTCGCCGCGCTCGTTTCGGGAACCGGTGCCGAAGTCGCGATGCGCCTGCATGCGGCCGACACCGCGGCCGCCGTCGATCGTGCGCTGCGCGATCTGCACGCGGGTTGCGACCTGGTGATCTGCGTCGGTGGCGCATCGGTCGGCGACAAGGATCTGCTGCGCCCCGCGCTGGACACGCTCGGCGCGTCGTTCATCGTCGCCGGCGTGCGCATGAAGCCGGGCAAGCCGGTTGCGCTCGCCCGGCTCGACACGCGGCCGGTGGTATTGCTGCCCGGCAATCCGGGGGCCGCGATGACCGCGTTCGCGCTGTTCGTCGCGCCGCTGATCCGCCGCCTGCAGGGGCGCAGCGCACGCATGCCGATCGTGCCGTCGCTGCCGATCGACGCCGACTTCGAACCGGATCCGCAGCGCGAACGCTTCGTGCGCGTGCACTGCACCGTCGGCCTCGACGGCACGCCCGCGCTCGACACGTTGCGCCAGCAAGGCGCCGGCACGCTGCAATCGCTCGTGCAGGCGAGCGGGCTGGCGCGGCTGCCGGCCGGGCAGCGCATCGCGTGCGGCGACGCGGTACCGTATTACGAATTCGCGCACTGGCTCGCATGAGCGTGACGCCGCTCACCCGCCCGATTCACGGCCTTCACCGCCGCGCCGGCCACGCCGGCCGGCCGGCGAACTGTATCCCTGCAATTCGGGCGCGATTGTGTCCCTGCCGCGAAAACCCCGCGGACTATCCTCACGATGAGGCTCGTCACGCGCCGTGCGCCTGCCCATCCGCACGCGCACGGCCGACCGGCGACGCCCCACCGCTTACTTCTTGCAGGCCGACGAACCGATCGTGAATGCCATCGTTTCCGCCGCGCCGGCCGCTGCCGCACTTTCCGGCGGCGCATCGCCCGGCGCTTTCCCCCGCACGACCGACACGCTCGGCCGCCCGCTGCGCGACCTGCGCCTGTCCGTGATCGATCAATGCAACTTCCGCTGCGGCTACTGCATGCCGCGCGAAAGCTTCGGCGCCGACTATGCGTTCATGCCGTCGTCCGAGCGGCTGTCGTTCGCGCAACTCGAAAAGATCGCCCGTGCGTTCACGTCGCTCGGCGTCGAAAAGATCCGCATCACGGGCGGCGAGCCGCTGCTGCGCCGCAACCTCGAAGCGTTGATCGAACGTCTCGCCGCGCTGACGACCGTCGACGGCAAGCCCGTCGAGATCGCGCTGACGACCAACGGCTCGCTGCTGGCCGCGAAGGCGCGCACGCTGCGCGACGCGGGCCTGTCGCGCGTGACGGTCAGCCTCGATGCGCTCGACGACGCGGTGTTCCGCCGGATGAGCGACACCGACGTGCCCGTGTCGCGCGTGCTGGCCGGCATCGAGGCCGCGCAGGCGGCCGGGCTCGCGCCGGTCAAGGTCAACGCGGTGATCGAGCGCGGCGCGAACGACGACCAGATCCTGCCGCTCGTGCGGCACTTCCGGCACACCGGCGTGGCCGTGCGCTTCATCGAATACATGGACGTCGGCGGCGCGAGCTTCTGGTCCGGCGACAAGGTCGTGCCGGCCGCGCGGATGCGCGAGCTGATCGACGAACACTATCCGCTCGTGCTCGTCGGCGAACCGGCGCACGATGCGACCGCGATCCGTTGCGCGCACATCGACGGCGCGGGCGAGGTCGGCTTCATCGCAAGCGTGTCGCATCCGTTCTGCGGCACCTGCTCTCGCGCCCGCGTGTCGGCCGACGGGCAGCTCTACACGTGCCTGTTCGCGACGCAAGGCACCGACCTGCGGCCGTGGCTCGACGACGCAGCGTCGAGCGCCGACCTCGCCGCCGCCGTGCGCGAGCGCTGGACGCACCGCGACGACCGCTATTCCGAGCGCCGGGCCGCACGGCCTGCCCGTGCGCCGGGCAAGACCTATCCGACCGTGCGCATGTCGCTGGTCGGCGGCTGAGGGGCCGCCGCGCGCCCCAGGCCGCACCGCCTACAGGAGAATCGTCATGACGAGCTTCACCGAATCCCGTGCCGGTCTGCCGGACGATCCGTTGCACGCGGGCAGCCCCGCGCCCGACAACGCGACCGACCCGCATCCCGAACCGCCACCGTCGATTGCGGCGGGCTTCGAAGTGCGCGTCCAGTACGCATCGATCGATGCCGGCGCCGAGCTTGCGCCGATCGTTCGCAATCCGAATGTCGGCGCGGTCGTGAATTTCCTCGGCGTCGTGCGCAACGAAGGCGACGTCGATGACGTGATCGCGCTCGAGGTCGAGCACTATCCGACGATGACCGAACAGGCGCTATGGAGCATCGTCGAGGAAGCCAGCGCGCGCTGGCAACTCGAAACGATCAGGATCGTGCATCGCGTCGGGCGCATTCCGCTCGGCCAGGCGGTCGTGCTGGTCGTGGTGGCCGCCGCGCATCGCGGCGCCGCGTTCGACGCGTGCGAATTCCTGATGGACTTCCTGAAGACCCATGCGCCGTTCTGGAAGAAGGAGATCCGCCACGACGGCGTATCCGGCTGGGTCGAGGCGAAAGCGCACGACGACCAGGCGATGCGGCGCTGGGGTTGAGCGTATGCGCTGCGCATGTTCCGATTCCGCCGAGTGATTCCTTTCAAGACATCGCGATGAAACTGACGATCAAATACTTTGCAAGCATTCGCGAGCAACTCGATCTCGACGAGGAAACCGTCGAGATCGATGCGCGCGAACTCACCGTCGACGCGCTGCGCGACACGCTGGCCGCACGCGACGCGCGCAGCGCGGAAGCGCTGCGGATGGACCGGCCCGTGCGGGCCGCCGTGAATCTCGAGATGGTGACGGGGGGATTCGTCGTGCGGGAGGATAGCGAGGTGGCGTTTTTCCCGCCGGTGACGGGCGGGTAACCTCGGTCAGGCCAGCCTCCGGGGCACGCGATTGCGAGCGCCCCGCCGGCGATGGCTTCCGCGCGGCCACCGCGGCATGCCGTCGACATGACGAAGCCGGCACCGGGCCGGCTTCGTCGTTGAAGTACAAGACACCGCGCGCGCTCACCGCATGCACGCCGCCGCCAGCTTCCCGACCGTGATCACGGCTTGCTCGATCTCCGGCGACCACGGGCTGCTGTAGTTCAGCCGGATGAAGTTCCGGTAGCTGTCCGTGATCGAGAACATGTAGCCGGGCCCGATCGTGATCCCCTGCTCCAGCGCGAGCTGGTAAAGCCGCATCGCATCGATCTGCGCCGGCAGCTCGACCCACAGCACGTATCCGCCCGCCGGGCTCGAGATGCGCGTGCCTTCCGGGAAGAACCGCGACACCATCGCGCGCATCAGGTTCGCCTGCTGCGCATACGCCTTGCGCAGGCGCCGCAGGTGATGCTCGTAGCCGTCGCGTTCGAGAAACTCCGCGATCGCGAGCTGCGGCAACGACGGCGTCGCAAGCGTGTTCAGGAATTTCAGCTTCTCGACCTGGTCACGATAGCGGCCCGGCAGCGCCCAGCCGATCCGGTACGCGGCCGTCAGGCTCTTCGAGAACGACGAGCAGTGCAGCACGATCCCGCTGCGGTCATACGACTTCAACGAACTCGGATGCGCATCGCCGAAATACAGTTCGTTGTACACGCCATTCTCGATCAGCGGCATCCCGGTCTTCGTCGCGAACTCGACCAGCTCGCGCTTGCGCTCGTCCGGCATCTGGAAGCCGAGCGGGTTCTGGAAGTTCGGCATCACCATGCACGCTGCGATCGGCTGCGACTTCGCGATCGCGGCCAACGCCGCGATATCGATTCCGTATTCCGGATGTGTCGCGACCTCGATCGCCTTCATTCCCATCCGCTCGATCGCATGCAGCATCGCGTAGAACGTCGGCGATTCCACCGCGATCGTGTCGCCCGGTTTCGCAACGGCCTGCAGGCACAGGTTGATCGCCTCCGTCGCGCCGACCGTCACGATGATCTCGTTCGGGTCCACCGACATCCCGTTTTCCAGGTAGCGGCGTGCAATCTGGCGGATCAGCCGCGGATGCCCCGGCGGCAGCCCGTCCGTCACGCCCCACAACGACTTGTCGCGGCCGGCCGCATACGCGTAGCGGTTCAGTTTCTCGAACGGAAACAGGCTCGGGTCCGGGTACGGCGAGCCGAGCGGCACCGCATCGTCGGTGCCGATCGAGCGCAGCGTCGACAGAACCAGCCGGCTCACGTCGACCGACGACGAGATCGCGATCGGCTTCGACGGGCGCAGCTCGCGCACCGGCGCATGGCTGTCGTCGCGCCGCAGGTTCACGAAATAGCCCGACTGAGGGCGGCTTTCCAGCAGCCCGCGGCTTTCCAGCAACAGATACGCATGCAGCACGGTCGTGATGCTGATCCGGTGCTGCTGGCTCGCCTGCCGCACCGACGGAATCCGGTCGCCGTGCCGGTACACGCCCTGGCGGATCAGGCGCTCGATGTCGTCCGCGAGTTTTTCATAGAGTTTCATCGCGCGCCTCCCGCCGGGCGGCGCAGCTGGGCTGCCCTGCCGTTTGCGTCCGATACGCGCGTGTTGCGCCCGCCGCCCGGGCCGTCGTGATTCCTGATCTTTCCCTCCGGTTTTGCCTTTTCCATCGCACTGGCTCTCTCTTGAAGATGCGCCGACAGGGTTCCGGTGCGACTGGATCTGCGGCACTGTGCACTTGATGGTGGAATCTTAAGAGCAGAACAGTTGGCGACGAGTACACACATCGTTCGCGCGAACAAGAGTACAGTTCGGCACGCATCGCGCATTGCGGGGGAACTGTACGTCTTATGAAATGGGCCGCGATGCCGGCAAATCACACGCCGCGACGCCGGACGGAGGTTCGTGACTTTACGGAACGGCAGGACAGCGGTGACGAGTGCACTCGGTGCCGGGACACGTTGCCGGGCAAATCGGGAACAAAAACTGTGCGATCACACGGTTTTTCATACAATTCCGCCTATCGCCCGCCAAATACTCGTCGATCGCACGGTTTCTTCCTGAATTTCGCCGTCGGGACGTAACACAGCGACGCTCGGCGGCGAGATGCACCTGCTGCGCGCGATCCGCCATATCGTCATCCACGAGATGGTCGAGCGGCTGCGCCCGCGCTGACGCCAAACACCACCCAAGACGATCCGATGCCGCCACGCGAGGGCCGCCGAACATCATGACCGAATCCGTCCGCCCGCCCATCGTCGACCAGCTCGTCGCTCGACTGACCGGCAGCGCCGACCACCCGCGCTTCACCGGCGCACCGCTCGACCTGTCGACGCTCGACGCGCATGCACTCGGCGCGGTGTGGCCGGCGCTGCGCCGCACCGAGGAACACGTCGCGCAGCACGACTACGCGTACGACGATCCGCGCGCCGAATTCGCGCGCTGGCTACGCACCCAGATCGACGCACTCGAGCTCGCGCCGCTCGTCGACGCCGAAGCCGCGCTCGAACTGTTCCGCGACATTCCGGCCGGCGCGTGGCAGCGCGCGTTACAGGAACTGTCGTGTCTCGACGCGCTGCCCGCGCCCGCACTGCAGGCCGAACTCGCGCGCATCCTCGGCGAACCGCAGAACGACGGCCTGCAACGACTCTCCGTGTACGGCGAATATGCGCTCCATTCGTTCGCCGGCCGGCGCGACATCACGGCCTTGCGCGATGCGTATGCGCAGTCGAATGCCGATTCACCGGCGCGCGTGCGCGAGCTCGACGTGCTGCCCGAACTCGGGCCGGCCGCGCTGCTCGCGCTGGCCGCGACGAACGACGGCTATTTCGCGCCGAAGCGGCTGTGGTTCAACGCCGACGATCCGGCCGTCACGCTCGCGGAAGAACCCGCTTACGTCGACTTCGCGCGCGACACGCTGACCGAAGCCGCGCGGCACGTCGCCGCGATTCACGCGGGCGAAGTCCCCTATCAGGCCGATCGCGCGTTCACGACCGACGACGCGCAGGTCGTCGCGCGCGCGGCGCGCGTCGCGGCCTATCGCGACGCGCCGTGGCTCCCCCCGCTGATCGGGCCGCTGCTGACCGGCGTGTGCGTCGCGCCGACCGCCGCGAAAACCGCGCCGTCGCAATCGCTCGCGATCGCGCTCGGCCATGCGGTCGAGACGATCCCGACACCCGAGAGCGTGCGTGCGCTGCGCGATGCGCTGGCCACCGTGCGTCACGCGGGCGTGCAGAAGAAGCTCGCGCGTAACCTGAAGCCCGCCGAACGCGCGCTCGGCGAACGGCCGCACACCGCGCTGCGCATGACGCTCGACGCGAAGCCCGACAAGAAGCAGCTCACGATGCTCGCCACCTGCATGGAAGCGGGTTTCTGGCAGTCGATGACGCTCGGCCATGCCGAATGGTGCGAGCGCCTCGTCGATGCGCCGGCCGGCGCCGCGTTCTCGACCCGCACGATCTGGCACGCACGCGCGCGGGACGGCGCGACGGTCTCGTTCATGCCCGATGTCGCGAAAGGCAAGATCGTTCTGCGCGACGCCACCGGCGCGGCGTGCGAACTCGACGCCGACAGCGAGATCCGGCTCTGGCATCCGCTCTTGGCCGATGCGGACGAGCGGCTCGCGTGGCAGCGCGCGATCGTCGGCCGTGCGATCCGGCAGCCCGTTCGGCAGGCGTTCCGCGAGTTCTACGTGCCGGCCGACGAAGACACCGCGAACAGTCATTCCGCGATGTTCGAAGGTCATGTCCTCGCGAGCCGCCCGCTGCTCGGCGTCGCACGCCGCGAAGGCTGGTCGATCCGCGCGTACGACGACGGCCTCGCACGCGAGTTCGGCGACGTGCGCGCGACCTTCAGCGTCGCCGCGCGGCTCTTTCCGGGCACGGACGGCCAGGGCACGTCGGGCCGGCTGCACGTCGAACGCAGGCGCGAGCGGCGCTGGGTGGCCGCGCCGATCGGTGAAATCGATCCCGTGGTGTTCTCGGAGGTGGCGCGTGCGGTCGACCTGCTCGTCAGCGTCGCCGCGTTCGCGCTCGACGATGAAACGACGCGCGCGGCCGACACGCCGGCGGACCCGGTGCGCCAGCGCGCCGCGCGACACGAGCGCGAGCAGCGCCTGCACCGGCTGTCCGACTTGCCGCTCGGCGCGATGGCGCGGCATCGCAAGCAGGTGCTCGCGCTCGTGTTCGCGGAACCGATCGCGCAAGGCCGGGTGACGCTCGACGAACGCCATGTGCGCGTCGGCGCGTGGTCGGTGCATTGCGCGACCGGGCGCGTGACGCGCGACGGCGAACCCGTCGAACCTTCGATCGAACCGCCGCCGTCGCCGCTGCGCGCGGTGCCGTGGCTGCCTTATGACGAAGCGCTGCTGCAGCGGATCGTCGATGTGGTCGCGGGGTTGCTCGACTGAGGCGGCGATGCGGCAGCAGGCACCGCCTACCGCACCGCCTGCTGCCGCTGCACCTCCTGCGCTTTCATCTGCAGATACGCGCCGCGCTCGACCTCGTGCAGTTGCTGCGGATACTGCTCGGTCGCGTCGAACCAGCGCGCGAGGCGCTGGTCGAGCGGTTTGTCGAGCGTCGCCAGATACGTGTCGATCGCGAGGTAGTAGCGCATCGTGTTGCGCTCCAGCAGCCCGCGCACGCCACCGACGTACTGCGGCTGCGCGGCCGATCCGCCGCTGACGGTCGTGAAGCCGACCTTCTCGCTGCCGACGGTCGCGAGGTAGGTCTTCATCGCCATCCGGCCCACCGTGCCGAAGCCATACGAATACGTCAGATGCAGGAACGTGCGCGACGTGCCGACCGGCACGGCCTCCAGCGCGATCCGGTAATCCTTCGTGCCCATCGGCCCGCTGTCGGCGGTCAGGTCGACCTGGAAATAGTCGGGCGTCGTGGCCGCCACGCGATAGCGGAACTGCACGCGGTAGGTGTCCGGAAGCTTCTGCTGGATTTTGCGGCCGAGGTTCACGTCGAGCACCGGGCCGTTGCTGCCGGTCGACGCGTGGCAATACTTCGTGTTCAGGTGCAGGATCAGCACCGCGCACCAGTTCGCGGGGCCCTGGGCGGGATCGTCGAGCTGGCTGCTCACGACCGCGTACGGATAGTCGACCACCGCGTAGATGTCGCCCTTCAGCGACGACGATGCTTCCGCCGATTCGAGGACCAGCGGCCGGTGAAACGCGTTGTCCTTCAGTTGCGGGCCGAGGCTGCGGTAACGCTCGAGCAGTGTCGCCGCATCGTCCGCGCCGAACGACAGCGCGCTCCAGCCCACGCACAGGGCCGCGACGAGCGCGTGCCGGGCGCGGCGAGCAAGCCGCGTGCCGCGCGGGTGTCCGGATGTCTTCATTCTTGTGCTCCCACCGGATGCGCGATGGTCGCGCACATGTGTCACAGAATACGCCTGGCCGCAGCGCAACATGGCATGCGAACGCGCCGTTATCGGCTCCGCTTCACCGGCACCGGCAACTGCGCGGCCGTGATCCGGATCAGCGCCGACAGCCATTCGCGATCGTCCCAGCGCTCGCCGGCGATGACGAGGTGCGGCTTCGCGGCCGGATACGGCGAACCTTCTTCGCACGTGCCCAGAAACGCGCGGCCTTCGGCCGTCGGCTTGACGAACAGCCGATCGTCGCAGACGAGCGCGACCATCTTGCCGTCGCAATAAATACCGTATTCGCCGAACATCTTGCGTGCCGATACCGTGCCGGCCGCCGCCATCTGCTCGACGATGAAATCGACTGTGCCTTGACTCGATGCCATCGCTGTTCCTTTGAAAAAGTTTATGACCGCAGTGGGTGGCCGACCGTTCCGCCTGATTGGCGGATGCGCTGCGGGGCATCATCCGTTGGAAAGCGGCGTGAGCATTCAGGTCACGCACGTCCCATCGCAATCGCCCGCCCCCTCCTGATATCCCTGACAGTTGCATGACGGCGCGGTGAATCGTCCAATAGCGCTTCACAAAAAATGTGCTTCGCCGACGTGCCGGGAGAGCGGCACGGGCCAGCCCACCGAATCGCGGTGCGCCCCGAAGCATCTCTGCAAGGAACCCGATGAACGTACCCTACACATCCATTGCCGGCGCAACCGTCCCCGCCGTTCGCGAATCGTGGAAACGGATCGAAGGCTGGATCGCCGCCGATCCGGCGCGCCTGCCCGGCGGACTCAACGGACCGGCCCCGGAGCACGCGATCGCCGCATTGCATGCCGCGCTGGGCACGACGCTGCCGGACGACCTGCTGGAAAGCCTCCGGCTGCACGACGGACAAGCCGATCCGGACACCGTCTTCGCCGAAGGCGATGCCATGCTGAGCGCACACGAGATCGGCGCGCCATGGTCGATCTGGAACAAGCTCGTTTCCGGCGGCGACTTCGACGACATGACGTCCGACCCCGCCGCCGGCATCCGCGACGACTGGTACAACCTCAAGTGGATTCCGTTCACGCACGACGGCAGCGGCAATCATCTGTGCGTCGACCTCGATCCAGCGGAAGGCGGCACGGTCGGGCAAGTGATCCGGGTCTGGCATGACGACGAGCAGCGCGAACGCATCGCATCGAGTTTTGCGGAATGGCTCGCCCGCGTGGCGGCGGAGCGTGACGATCCGGCCGGTGATTGAACTGCCTGCGACCACGGAACAACGCATGGCGGCGCGGCGCCGATTGCAACCGCGCCCCGTCTCCGGACGCGGCGCCGATCCGCAAGACGCCGTTACTTGTCAGCCGCGAACGCGCTCGACATCTGCCGCGCCCGCTTCACGTCGTCGCCATGCAGGTAAATCGACGTCGTGGAAATCGACGCATGGCGCAGGTTGTCGCGCACGGTCGTCAACTCCGCGCCGCGCGCCAACGCGTGCGTCGCATGCGTATGACGCATCCAGTGCGGGCTGGCCTGCCGCAGCTTCTGCGCGAGCGCGGGGTTGTCGGCCTCGACCTGATCGGCCGTCTGCGCGAAGAAGCGCTGCATCACCTTCCACAGCCGCACGCTCGTGATCGCGGCCGCGCCGTCTTCCGCGAGGCTCGGGATCAGCGGCGTGTCGGGCCGCCAGCGCGACGGCGTGACCGGCAGCCGGCGGGCGACCAGGAAGCGGTCGAGCCCCGTGCGCGCGAGCGGCGGCAGCGCGACGCGCGCGGCCTTGCTGCCCTTGCCGATCACCTTCAGCCACGCGTCGCCGTGCGCATCGGTCTCGATGTCGCCGAGCGTCGCGCCGACCAGCTCGCTCGCGCGCAGCCCGGTCGCATAGCCGAAATCGAGAATGAAGCGCAGCCGTTGCGCGGCGGCCGGCGTCCAGCCCGACTGCGGCGCGGCCGGCGTGCCCTTGCGGAACTCGAGCCCGTCGGCGATCGTGCGCACGAGCAGCCACTCGCCTTCGGTGAACGCATGCGACGTGTCGAGTGCGTTCGGGCCGCGCGTGTCGCGCACCTTGACGCCCGCGAACGGATTCGCGAGCAGGTAGCGCTGCTCGATCAACCAGCGGAACAGCGCGCCGAGCACCGACAGCGTGTAGGCGGCCGAGCGCGCGGACAGCGCACCCGAGAACGGCCGCCAGTCGGGCGCGCTGCGCGGCCGCACGGGCCCGACCCAGCGCTCGTGCGGTGTCGGGCGCCGCACGAACGCGCGATACGCGACCGCATCCTCGGTCGTCAGCGACGACAGCGCGCGGCCGCGCTCGACGATCGCCCACAGGATCAGCCGCTCGGCCTCCTTCCGGTACGCCCGCCGCGTCGCGGCCGATTCGTGCAGCGACAGCCACGCGTGCACGGCCGCGTAATCGTTGTCCGCATCGAGCGTGCTGGTCGCGCGCGGCGCGCGGAAGGTGCCGGCCGAGCCGTCGACCTCGTGCGGCAGCTTCAGTTGCTCCCACGGCACGATGCTGCCGCGCGGCGTCGCCGCGATCAGCGCGCGCGCCCGTTCGGTCAGCGCCGGATGCGCGGCGAAAAACGCCTCGATATGCCGCGCACCGGCCATGCCGAGGCCCGCGATCGCACGCCACCACTGGCGCCGGCGCGGAATCCGCACCGTGAGATCGGCCAGCGTCGCGATCCCGTGCGCACGCAGCGCGCCGACCGCGCGCGCGGGCAGCCACAGGCCGACGTCGTCGCTGATCTGCGGGACCGGCGCACGCGTATGACGCAGCAGGCCGATCGCTTCGGCGGCCGCCTTCGCTTGCTGCAGACGCTCACCGTCGGCATGACCGAGCCGCTCCGCGAGATCGGGCCGGCCCGCCTGCCGCGCGACGCGCACGAGGCGGCGGCGAATGGCACCGATCACGCCGCGCGCCGAGCGCCCTTCGCCGAGCCGATCGGGCAGGTAGCGCTCGACGGCCTGGCGCACGGTCATGCCCGCGTACCACGCACGCAGCGCGGCCAGTTCGTCGGCGTCGGGAAAGCCTGCGGGCGCAGGGGTGGAATCGGAGGAAGGCGGTGAGGCGAGGCGCGGTTTCATGACCGCGAGTTTGACAGAAGCGCGCGCGATCGGATACGTCGTGCGTGGGGTTCCGGGCGAGATACGCGTTCACACGCAGGACGCTCAACGTGGCCTGCTATGCTGCGCGCTGCATTCCCGCGTCATCCGTCCGCCGCTTCTTCGCATCACGTTGCGACGGGCGGGTTCCGCGTTGAACTGCGCTGGACGATCCGGCCATCCGTATCAATATGCGCAGCCGGATATCAAAGGCTGCGTGGGTCGTCCAATGCAATTCCGGCCGTCGTCAATCACACCATTACCAACAAGAACCGAATTTCATGACATCCCGCCTTCTCGCCGCGCTCGTTGCCGCGGCCTTGAGCTGCACCGCCCTGCCCGCCGCCTACGCACGCACCTACATCGCACCGACGGCGTCGCTCGGAAAAGGGGCTTACGTTCACCAGTTCGTGCTGCGCGACCCCGTCACGCACCAGCCGCTGCCGAATGCGCGCTACCGGCTGTTCCTGCCCGGTCAGGTCATCGCGGGGCTGCCCGTCAAGCCGGAGGAGCATGACAGCGTGATCTTCGGCACGACCGACGCGGCCGGGCGCACCGTCCGGGTCCGGCTGCCGAAGCTGCATCCGGAGCAGCAATGGGTGTTCAACCCGATCGTCGGCGACGGCGATCTCGGCGAATCGTTCCGGCTGGTCGAGCCGGGCGGCTCGGCACCGATCGGCCATTTCCCGTACGTGCTGGACGTGGAGAACGAATACCTGGCGTGCGGCTATTCGGATGCGAACGGCTACACCTACTACGCGCAATCGCGCACGCCGCGCAACGTCAATCTTTACGCCGGCACGCTCGCCGGGTCGGCCGACACCGACTGGTGCGCGGGCCCGGGCCTGACCATCGCGAACAGCGCGAATGCGCCGGGCGCGCCTGACCTCTACACGCAATACCTCGGCAGCCTGGTCGCCAACCGCGACCGGATCAGCAGCGAATTGCGGCAGCAGATCGTCGCCAAGCTGCTGTCGCTCGCGATCGCCGAACGCGACGAGGGGCGCGTGGCCGCCGCGCTCGATCTCGACAGGATTCCCGACGATCGCCGGAACGACATCGGCTACCGGCTCGCCGACGCCGGCGTCGCAGTCGAGCGCGGGCTCGCGATGATCGACGCGCATCTGGCGGAATCGCCGGACGATGCGTATGCGCTCGACAGCAAGGGCTGGGCGCTGTATCGCCTCGGCCGCAACGACGAGGCGCTGACGTGGTTCGACCGCTCGATTGCGATCTTCGCGAAGAGCGGCGACACGGACAAGGACGCAAGCGAAGCCCATGCGACCGGGCTGACGCACAAGGGCGAAGTGCTGTGGAAACTGGGCCGCCAGGATGAAGCGCGCGAGGTGTTCGCGCAAGCGCGGAAGACTCAGCCGAAGAACGACGAGCTGGCGGAAACGTTGAAGCGGCTGGCGATACGGATCGGGCAAGACGACACGAAGGCGCCGGGTACCGCCAGCGAATAAGTGGAAAAGCCGCGCGGCGGCAACTGCTGCCGGTCTTGCGGAAAGCGGGTGCCGGCTGTCTCCCGCCCGGTCGGACGCAAGCAGCCGTGCGGGCCTGCCCGCCTCACTCTTCGCCCTTCGCGCCCGGGTTGAGCATCACGACGAAGCCGGCCACGCCGACGACCAGCGCGATGGCGCCGCCGTGCAGCGCCATCGCGTTGTCGAACAGCAGCCCCGACACGACGCCCATCATCCCCGCGAGCGACACGAACACGGCGATCGCCGCGACGACGATGCGGGACTGGCGGCGAATCATCGCGCGCCGCGTCAGGCAGCCGCGGCGGTAGCCGCGACGTCGTCATCGTCGCCGCGAATCAGCAGCACCGGGCACTTCGAGCCGCGCACGAAGCGCTCCGCGACGCTCCCAAGCAGCACGCGCCGGATCCCGCGCCGCCCGTGCGTGCCGACCACCGCGAGATCGAACCCGCCTTCCTTCACGTAGCGCTGCAGGCGCTCCGCGATGTCCTCGCCGATGCTTTCGGTCTCGACGAGTTCGGCCTCGCCCTTCGCGCCGGCCAGCGCGATGATCTGCTCGGCTTCGCGCAGCACCTTGCGCCCGTCGTCGCGGATCTCCTCGACCAGTGCGTGCGGATCGAAACGGCCCGCGTAAGTGAACAGCACCGACTTGTCCACCACATACACGACGCTGACGTGTGCGTCGCCGGCCAGCGCGACCTTCACTGCCTCGGCAAGCGCCTGCTTCGACGAAGCGCTGCCGTCGACGGCCACCATGATCTTCTCGTACATGCGAACCTCGCTGGGGTGAGTTGCCACGCGTCCGATCGCGCGGCCTTGTCACCATCATCGGCGGATGGCGGGTTCGAATGTTGATGGCGATCAAGGTCGACCCGACACCGTCCGTGCGGCAAAGCGCCGCGACGTGACGCCGATACCTCTCGCTTGCGGCAAGGTCGCAAACCTGGCTGACACCGAAGCCGAAGCAGCGCAATCGAGCGGTCATCGTGCCGAAAGCGCTATCATCGAATGTGCGACTTTCGTCCGGCCCTTATTTGCCGGCCCACTTTCAACTCGCTCAACCGACATGACAACGACTACCGAACGCGTGGACGGCGCCGCCCAGCATCTCGTCGCCGCCCGCCATGCCGGCTCGCCCGGCCCGCTGCTGCCCGATGCGCTGCGCCCCGAGGACGTCGAAACTGCGCTCGCGATCCAGCAACGCGTGGCCGACCTGCTCGGCGAACCCGTCGGCGGCTGGAAATGCGCGCTGCCGCCGCCCGACCGCGTGATCCTCGCGCCGATCTTCGCGTCGACGATCCGCGAGGCCGATGCGCCGTACCGCGTCGTCGGCGGCCCGATCGTGCGGATCGAGCCGGAAATCGCGTTCGTGCTCGATCGCGACCTGCCTGCACGCGAACAGCCGTACGACGAACAGGACGTGCGCGCCGCGATCCGCGAAGTGCGCATCGTGCTCGAAGTGCTCGGTTGCCGCTATGCGGAGCCCACGCGCGCGTCGAAGTTCGAGCTGCTGGCCGACGGGCAATTCAACCAGGGGCTGTGCGTCGGCCCGGTCGTGCCCGACGGGCTGAACGTGCCGCTCGAGACGCTGGCGCTGTCGTTCGAAGGCGCATTGAACCGCGCGATCGACGGCCGTCATCCGGACGGCGATCCGCTGAAGCCGCTGGTGTGGCTCGTCAATTTCCTCGCGTCACGCGGCGACGCCGTGCGGGCCGGGCAGATCGTGACGACCGGTTCGTACGCGGGCGCGATCGACGTGCCGCTCGGCGATGCGCTGACGGTGCGCTTCGGCGAACTCGGCAGCCTGTCGGTGACGTTGACGGCGTGATGCCTGTGGTGCGCGGGAGCGGTTGCGCTGATCGCTGACGCGCAGGTACGCCCGCGCCGTCGTGCCGACCGACCCGGCGTGATAACGTTGCACATCGTCGCGTCCACCGCCCCCTAACCCCCGGGCACGCGCATCGCCTTCAAGCCGATACCGACCATGTCGCTGACACCGCTTCCCGCCCTGCTCGACGAAACCCTGCGCACCGTCGCGCGCCGCTACCGGCTGCCGCCGCTCGACAGCACGCTGTCGCCGGCCGACGCCGCGAACCCGGCCGCCACGCTCGCGATCGTGATCGAGGAAGCGCGCCGGATGCGAAGCGACGGACGGACGCCCGACGCGGCGCTACGGCAGCGCTTCATCGACGCCCTCGCGCGGATGATCCGCGATGCGATGGATACGCACGCCGGCGATCCCGCCTTTCAGGCGGCGGTGCTGCGGCACGATGCGCCGAGCGTGCGCGAATACGCGTCGTTGTCCGCGCACGCCGAGCAGGACCGTCGTGCGCTGCACTCGGCCGTCAACGCGATCGCGCACCCGGCCAAGCTCGAGCGCAGCGCCCGCCCCTGGCAACGCGACGGCCTCGCGCGGCTGCATGCGGCGGCCACCGCCGCGTCGTGGGCCGACCTGCACGACACGCTGCTGCACCTGCTCTCCCTGCCCGACATGGCGACCGACGCCGCGTTCGAGCAGGACATCGTCAAGCTGAAAGACAGCCCCGCGCTCGAACGCATGCTGCGCGTCGCCGCACTGGCATCGGACGAGCACGTGCGTCGCTACCGGGCGCTGTGGGTGCGCCAGGGCCCGCTCGAAGGCAGCACCGTCGCCGTCGCGCAGGGCGTCGCGTCGCAGCAGCGCGGCGCGGC
>NZ_JAAGPC010000058.1:0-46519 GCF_017104595.1 Burkholderia sp. Tr-20390
ACCGCCGGCCGGGCCCACCCGCCGGTAGAATGCAGGCTTCTTCCCGACCGCCGCCCGCCGCGCCCGCCTGCATGGAACTGAAATGGCTCGAAGACTTCGTTTCGCTCGCGGAAACGCGCAGCTTTAGCCGGTCCGCCGAGCTGCGGCACGTGTCGCAGCCGGCGTTTTCGCGGCGCATCCAGGCGCTCGAGGCATGGCTCGCGACCGAACTGATCGATCGTTCGGTCTATCCGACGCGGCTCACGCAGGCCGGGCAGATCTTCTACGAACAGGCGCTGACGATGCTGTCGCAGGCGCACGAGGCGCGCACGCTGCTGCGCGGCCACGTCGGCGCGCCGGTGCCGACGATCGAGTTCGCGGTGCCGCACACGCTGTCGCTCACGTATTTTCCGCGCTGGCTGCAGCGGATCGAGGCGAAGATGGGCCAGGTCCACACGCGGCTGCGCGCGCTGAACGTGCACGATGCGGTGCTGTCGCTCGTCGAGGGCGGCTGCGATCTCGTGATGGGCTACCACCACCCGAGCCATCCGGTCGCGCTCGACCCGGCGCGCTACGACATGCTGATCCTCGGCAGCGAGCCGATCAGCCCGTTCTCGGCGCCGGGCCGCGCGGGGCGGCCGCGCTATACGCTGCCCGGCACGGCCGACGCACGCGTGCCGTACCTGTCCTATACGCCGAACGCGTATCTCGGCCGGATGACGGAAGTCATCGTCGCGAATGCGACGACACCGCTGTTCCTCGATCGCGTCTACGAGACCGACATGGCCGAAGGGCTGAAGGCGATGGCGCTCGCGGGCCACGGGGTCGCGTTCCTGCCGCAC
Source organism: Burkholderia sp. Tr-20390 (assembly GCF_017104595.1). Lineage (NCBI taxonomy): Bacteria > Pseudomonadati > Pseudomonadota > Betaproteobacteria > Burkholderiales > Burkholderiaceae > Burkholderia > Burkholderia sp. Tr-20390. The sequence goes on from NZ_JAAGPC010000058.1 coordinate 822, forward strand.
AGCGCGGTCGAGGATGCGGTCGCGGGCGGCCGCCTGATCCGGCTCGACCGGTCGGTGCGCGGCGGCGCGCACCCGTTCACGCTGACGATGGAGATCCGGCTGTACTGCGACAAGCTCGCGTTGCAGGGCGACGATCCCCGCCAGAAGCTCGTGCGTGCGCTGTGGGACGTCGTGCGCGACGAGTTGCGCGAAACCGCGGGTTAACCGCGGGCGGCTAACCGCCAGCCTGCTGTCGTCGAGCTTGCGAAGCCTGTCGGACGGCTGTCCGACGGCCGTCCCGCCGCCAGGAAACACGTTTTTTCACGCACGCGATGCACGATCGATCGCGGGCGTTCTTGCGCAAATCGACCGCAGATTTGCGAAAAATCGCGATCATGCAAGAAACGCATAATCGAATAAGCAAACGGCATTGGATAAAAAAAACGGGTTTTTCGACAATGTGCGCACCTGTTGACCGTTGGAGCATCCATGTCTTCGCAATTGCAGTCCATCCCGTCCTACCTGCACGCCGACGATCTCGGCCCGTGGGGCAACTACCTTCAGCAAGTCGATCGCGTCGCGCCGTATCTCGGCTCGCTGTCGCGCTGGCTCGAAACGCTGAAGCGCCCGAAGCGCATCCTGATCGTCGACTGCCCCATCGAGCTCGATAACGGGACCGTCGCGCACTTCGAAGGCTATCGCGTGCAGCACAACGTGTCGCGCGGCCCGGGCAAGGGCGGCGTGCGCTACCACCAGGACGTGACGCTGTCGGAAGTGATGGCACTGTCCGCATGGATGTCGGTCAAGAACGCGGCCGTGAACGTGCCGTACGGCGGCGCGAAGGGCGGTATCCGTGTCGACCCGCGCAAGCTGTCGCGTGGTGAGCTCGAGCGCGTGACGCGCCGCTACACCAGCGAAATCGGCATCATCATCGGCCCGAACACCGACATTCCGGCGCCGGACGTCAACACCAACGAACAGGTGATGGCGTGGATGATGGACACGTACTCGATGAACCAGGGCCAGACGTCGACCGGCGTCGTGACCGGCAAGCCGATCGCGCTCGGCGGTTCGCTCGGCCGCAAGGAAGCAACGGGCCGCGGCGTGTTCGTCGTCGGCAGCGAAGCGGCGAAGAAGAAGGGCCTCGAGATTGAAGGCGCACGCATCGCGGTGCAGGGCTTCGGCAACGTCGGCGGCATCGCGGCGAAGCTGTTCCAGGAAGCGGGTGCGAAGGTGATCGCGGTGCAGGATCACACGGGCACGATCTACCAGCCGGCCGGTCTGGATTCGAACAAGCTGCTCGACCACGTCGCACGCACGGGCGGCGTCGCGGGCTTCGAAGGCGCGGAGCCGATGCCGAATGACGAGTTCTGGACGGTCGAAACCGACATCCTGATCCCGGCGGCACTGGAAAACCAGATCACCGAGAAGAACGCAGGGAAGATCCGCACGAAGATCATCGTCGAAGGCGCGAACGGCCCGACGACCACGGCGGCGGACGACATCCTGACCGCGAACGGCGTGCTGGTGATCCCGGACGTGATCGCGAACGCGGGTGGCGTGACCGTGTCGTACTTCGAATGGGTGCAGGATTTCTCGAGCTTCTTCTGGACGGAAGACGAGATCAACCACCGTCTCGAACGCGTGATGCGCGAAGCGTTCTCCGGCGTGTGGGCGGTCGCGGAAGAGCACAAGGTGTCGGTGCGTACCGCAGCGTTCATCGTTGCGTGCAAGCGCATCCTGATGGCGCGCGAAATGCGCGGCCTGTACCCCTGATCGGCAGTTGCCGATTTCAGATCGGTTGACTACGATCAATCCATGACGCAATCCATCCGGTTGCGTGCATGAACCCTCGCGGGCGGTGCCGAATCCGGCATCGCCCGCGCGCGCATTCAGGCGCCGGAAGGGGCGCCCGAAGCCGGGAGGAAGGCTTCGCGCAGCGCGATTCGTAGTGCGGTAAACAACCAGTACTTTCAAAAATATTACTTTGATACACTGGCGCGGGTTTTAGCCAAGGAGATGACCAAAATGAAATACCAAAAGGCAGTCCTGATGTTCGCGGCGCTTTGCGCGTTCGCAAGTGGCGCGCATGCTCAGGAGACGGGCACGCTGAAGAAGATCAAGGACACGGGCGTGATCGCGCTGGGGCACCGCGAATCGTCGATTCCGTTCTCCTACTACGACCAGAACCAGCAGGTGGTCGGCTATTCGCGCGAATTCCAGCTGAAGGTGGTGGACGCGGTGAAGAAGAAGCTGAACCTGCCGAACCTGCAGGTGAAGAACATTCCGGTCACGTCGCAGAACCGCATCCCGCTCGTGCAGAACGGCACGGTCGACATCGAGTGCGGCTCGACCACCAACAACGCGGAACGCCAGCAGCAGGCCTCGTTCTCCGACACGATCTTCGTGATCGGCACGCGCCTGATGACGAAGAAGGATTCGGGCGTCAAGGATTTCGCCGACCTGAAGGGCAAGACGGTCGTGACCACCGCCGGCACGACGTCCGAGCGCCTGCTGCGCAAGATGAACAACGACAAGCAGCTCGGCATGAACATCATCAGCGCGAAGGATCACGGCGATTCGTTCAATACGCTGGAATCGGGCCGCGCGGTCGCGTTCATGATGGATGACGCGCTGCTCGCGGGCGAACGCGCGAAGGCGAAGCAGCCGGCCGAGTGGGTGATCGTCGGCACGCCGCAATCGGAAGAGGCGTACGGCTGCATGATGCGCAAGGGCGATGCGGACTTCAAGAAGGTCGTCGACGACGCGATCTCGCAAGTCGAGAAGTCGGGCGAAGCCGCGAAGATCTACGCGAAGTGGTTCGAGAACCCGATCCCGCCGAAGGGGCTGAACCTGAACTTCCCGCTGTCCGATTCGATGAAGAAGCTGTACGCGAACCCGAACGACAAGGCGCTCGACTGACCGCACGGCCGTTGATGCAGAAATGACGCTAATGAGACGGAAGAGGCCACGCTTCTTCCGTCTCTTTTTGCTGGAGTCTTGCCCATGTCTTACCACTGGAACTGGGGCATCTTCCTGAGCCCCGTATCGACCGGCGAGCCGACGACTTATTTCGGATGGCTGATGTCCGGCTTCTGGGTGACCATCGAAGTGTCGCTCGTCGCCTGGGTCATCGCGCTGATCGTCGGTTCGCTGTTCGGCGTGCTGCGCACCGTGCCGAACAAATGGCTGTCCGCGATCGGTACCCTGTACGTGTCGATCTTCCGGAACATTCCGCTGATCGTGCAGTTCTTCATCTGGTATCTCGTGATACCGGAGCTGCTGCCCGCGTCGATCGGCACCTGGATCAAGCAGTTGCCGCCCGCCACGCAGTTCTTTACCGCGTCGATCATCTGTCTCGGCCTGTTCACGGGCGCGCGCGTGTGCGAACAGGTGCGCTCGGGGATCAACGCGCTGCCGAAGGGCCAGCGCGCCGCCGGTCTCGCGATGGGCTTCACGCAATGGCAGACGTACCGCTACGTGCTGCTGCCCGTTGCGTACCGGATCATCGTGCCGCCGCTCACGTCGGAATTCCTGAACATCTTCAAGAACTCCGCCGTCGCGTCGACGATCGGCCTGCTCGACCTGTCCGCGCAGGCGCGCCAGCTCGTCGACTACACCGCGCAGACGTATGAATCGTTCATCGCGGTGACGCTCGCCTACGTGATCATCAACCTCGTCGTGATGGCGTTCATGCGCTGGATCGAAGGCCGTACGCGGCTGCCCGGCTATATCGGAGGCAAGTGATGCATCAGTTCGACTGGAGTAGTATTCCCGGCGCGCTGCCGACGCTGTGGACGGGGGCGGTCGTCACGTTCCAGATCACGCTGATCGCGATCGTGGTCGGGATCGTCTGGGGCACGCTGCTCGCGCTGCTGCGGCTGTCGGGCGTGACGCCGCTCGCATGGTTCGCGAAAGCGTACGTGACGGTGTTCCGTTCCATCCCGCTCGTGATGGTGCTGCTGTGGTTCTTCCTGATCGTGCCGCAGCTGCTGCAGGGCGTGCTCGGGTTGTCGCCGACGATCGACATCCGTCTCGCCTCGGCGATGGTCGCGTTCTCGCTGTTCGAAGCCGCGTATTATTCCGAGATCATCCGCGCCGGCATCCAGGCGGTGCCGCGCGGGCAGGTGAATGCCGCGTTCGCGCTCGGCATGAACTACGCGCAGGCGATGCGCCTCGTGATCCTGCCGCAGGCGTTCCGCGCGATGGTGCCGCTGCTGCTCACGCAGGCGATCGTCCTGTTCCAGGATACGTCGCTCGTGTACGTGATCAGTCTCGCGGACTTCTTCCGCACGGCGGCCAACATCGGCGATCGCGACGGCACGACCGTCGAGATGGTCCTGTTCGCCGGCGCATGCTATTTCGTGATTTGCTCGTTGGCGTCTGCACTCGTCAAGGGTCTCCAGAAAAAGGTCACAAGATGATTTCCATCAAGAACGTTTCGAAGTGGTACGGCCAGTTTCAGGTTCTCACCGACTGCACGACCGAGGTCAAGAAAGGCGAAGTGGTCGTCGTGTGCGGCCCGTCGGGCTCGGGTAAATCCACGCTGATCAAGACCGTGAACGGCCTCGAGCCGTTCCAGCAGGGCGAGATCCTCGTGAACGGCCAGTCGGTCGGCGACAAGAAGACGAACCTGTCGAAGCTGCGCTCGAAGGTCGGGATGGTGTTCCAGCATTTCGAGCTGTTCCCGCACCTGTCGATTACCGAGAACCTGACGCTCGCGCAGATCAAGGTGCTCGGCCGCGGCAAGGACGAGGCGAACGAGAAGGGCATGAAGCTGCTCGACCGCGTCGGCCTGAAGGCGCATGCGCACAAGTTCCCGGGCCAGCTGTCGGGCGGCCAGCAGCAGCGTGTCGCGATCGCGCGCGCGTTGTCGATGGATCCGATCGCGATGCTGTTCGACGAGCCGACGTCCGCGCTCGACCCCGAGATGATCAATGAAGTGCTCGACGTGATGGTCGAACTCGCGCAGGAAGGGATGACGATGATGGTCGTCACGCACGAGATGGGCTTCGCGAAGAAGGTCGCCCATCGCGTGATCTTCATGGACAAGGGCGCGATCGTCGAGGACGACCGCAAGGACGATTTCTTCTCGAATCCGAAATCGGAACGCGCGAAGGACTTCCTCGCGAAGATCCTGCACTGAGCGTTCGCGCGCGTCGGCGCTGCCGATGCGCCGATACGAAAACCGCCCGGCCGAGCGCCGGGCGGTTTTTTTTCGTCCGCCGTTACGCGGGTGCGCGCCGTTACCAGCTGTAGCGGTAGCCGACCTGCCCGACGATGCCGCGCCGGTAGTCGCCGCCGATGTTGCGCGCGATCTTCGCGTTCGCGTACAGCTCGCCCGACTTGCCGAAGCCCGCGGTCACGCCGACGCCGAGTTCGTACCACGTGCGGCCGAGATGCGTCGCGAACGGCGTGCCGCCGACGACGGTCTGGCCCGGCGACACGAAGTCGTGCAGCACGTCGGCCGTGAAGTACGGCGTGGCGGCGCCGCCGCCTGAATCCGACTGGAGGTTCGGCCGGAAGATGCGCACGCCGACGCGGCCGCGCAGCGCGTTCGTCGTCGTACCCGATACTGCCGAGACGTTGTCGTTGAACCCGTTCAGCTTCAGGTACTGGTACATCAGCTGCGCCTGCGGCTCGACCGCGACCGGCAGCGCACCGATCGCGAACGGCTTGCCGACTTCCTGCGACAGTGCGATGCCGAAGCCGTTCTGCGACGCCTCGTTGCCATAGCTGTCGCGGTAGCGGTTGCCGTAGTGCGTGACCTGCCCGACGCTGTCGAAGTACGTGCCGTCGGACAGGTACTTCGTCCAGTAGCCGCCGATGCTCTGCGCGTGCATCTCGACCGAACCCGTCGACGTCGACAGGTTGGCCGTATCCGCGCGCGCCATGTCGCTGAAGCTTGCGTTCGACACGCCGATGCTGGCCGTCACGCCCGCATGCGTGCTGCCGCCGCCGTTCGGTGCCGGGTCGAGCGTCCAGTCCTTGCCGAACTGCGCGAAGAACGTCCGCTCGTCGGCCGCGAAGCGCCCCGCGTTTGCATCGAGGCTCTGACCGCCGATGCGCCCCCACACGCCGTCGCGATTGCCCGGCTGCTGCTTTTCGAGGTTGTAGATGTCGCCGACGCGCTCGTGCAGCTTGCCCAGCGTGGAGAAGCCGTAGTCGGCGTTGAGCAGCGGTGTGAGGGCATAGCCCGAGACCCCGGGGCGATACGCGAGCGTGCCGCCGTTGCCATTCCCGTTGTTGCCGCCGTCACCGCCGCCGGACGGGTGGATCGGGTCGCCGGGGTCCGACGGATCGAGTTGCGACCGCAGGTACCAGCCGTTCGCGTCGGCTTGCCCGCCGCGATAGAGCCGGTATTCGTACGCGCCCGCCTGCACGGGGCCCGCGAGCTGGAACGCCGATGCGGTGGTCGTGCCGCCGTTGGCCGTGACGACCACCGGAATCCCGTCGCCCTTCGTCTGTGCGCCGGTGCCGGCCGTGTTGGCGATCTTCAGGCCCGTCGTGCCGCTCGCCGCGCCGCCGTTCACGATCACCCGATCGGTCGGCGAGGCGTCGGCGCCGAGGAACGTGTTGAGCGCGATCGTGCCGCCGTTGCCGACGTAGCTGCCGGTCGTCAGCGTCTTGTAGCTGCCCGGGAGCGTCGGCGAACCGGTCGGTGCGGCGAATGCGACGAGGCCCGCGTTGTTCAGGCTGCTCAGCACCGAGCTGCCCGTCATGCGCCACGTGCTGGTGTTGTCGACGGTCAGTGCGACCGGATCGATCTTGCCGGTCAGCGTCGTGCCGTTCGCGAGGAACACGTTGCCGGCGCTCGAAGCGTCGGAGACGATGTCGCCGGCCAGGTTCACGGCGGATGCGGTGAAGGTGGCGCGGCTGCCGTTCGACAGGTCGAGCAGCGTGCCGTTGCCGGCCGTCACGACCGTGCCGTTGCGCACGGCGATGTCGGCCGTGCCGCCGCGCACCGCGAAAGCCGGCCCGGTGACGGACGCGACGCTGCCGCCGTCGACGAGCACCGAGCTCGTCGCGCCGTTTGCGAGCGTATCGGACATCAGCACGCCGGCCGTCGCACCCTTGAGCGTCGTGCCGGTCAACGCGAGCACGCCGCCGCTGTCGGCGGTGGCGCCGTTGCCGGCGGCGCTGGCGATCGTCGAGCCCGTGTCGCCGATGCGGCCGCCGTTTTGCGCGACGAGGCCGTCGGACGTCGCGCCCGACGTGGTGACCTTCGCATCCGACAGCAGCGCGGTCGCGCCGCCGGTCGTCACGATCGCGGCCGAACCCGCGCCGGTCGTCGCAACGGTCGTGCCGTTGGCCGCCAGCGTCGAATCCGCCCCCGACACGAAGAAGCCACGCGCGTTGTCGCCGGTGGTCCTGACGACGGTCGCTGCATCGGTCGCGATGCGCGCGCCGGCTCCCGTCGACGACAGGCCGTCGGCGCCACGGCCGGTCGTGCCGATCTGCGTGCCGGCCAGCGCGATCGTCGCGTTCGTTCCCTGGTTGTCGATCCCGTTGCCCGAGCCGCCGACCGCGATCGATGTCGCGCCGGCTGCCAGCCCGCCGCCCGTCACGGTCGAGTCGATCAGCACGCCGTCGGCGCTGCCGTTTGCGATCACGGTGCCGGCGCCCGACAGCGCGACCGATGCGCCGGCGCCCGTCAGGTGGACGCCCGCGATGCCGTCGTCGGCTTCGATCGAACCGGCGTTGGCGAGCGTTGCCGACGCACCCTGGACGAGCGCGCCGGTGCCGTCGGATACGCGGATCGTCGACGCGTTGTTCACCGTGCCGAGCGTGCCGATCACGACGCCGGTCGAGCCGGCGCCCGTCAGCAGCACCGTGTCGCGGTTCTCGAGCGTGCCGAGGTTCTGCGCGACGAAGCCGGTGACACCGGCCGTCGACGACGTGACCGCGGCGTGGTTGGTGAGCGTCGTGGCGACCGGTGCGCCGGCATTGGCGCCGGCGAGGTCGTGCGCCTGGCCGTCGACGACGCCGGCGATCGCACCGGCCGCGTTCAGGTTGATCGTCGCGCCCGCGTCGATCGTGCCTTGAGCGCCGCCTTCCACCGCGATCGCGATGCCGTTCGCGCCGTGGACGTTGTAGATCGCGTTGCCGGTCGACAGCACGGTGCCGGCGTCGGTCGCGAGCACGCCGTGCGCGCGCTGGCCGTTGACGTCGGTCGTCAGCGCGCCGGCCGTCGACGTGCCCGTGTAGGCCGCGCCGCCCGCGACGCGGAACAGCGTCGAATCGTCGGTGTCGACGCTCAGGTGCTGCGCGGCGACGTTGATCTTCGAGCCCGCGCCATACGCGTAGAAGCCGATCTGGTTGGCGCCCGACATGAAGGCCGGCACGGCATTGGCGCCGACGTTGATCGTCGCGCCCGAGCGTGCATGCACGCCGATCGCGCCGGTGCCCGTCAGGTTGAGCGCGCCGTCGAGCGTGGCCGTGGCGCGCGGCCCTTCGGCCCACACGCCGTAGTTACGCGTGCCCGAGGCCGGATCGAGGCCGCCGGCGACGTTGATCGTGCCGCTCGACAGCGCGGACGTTGCCTGCGCCCCGGTGCCGACGACCATGATGCCGATGCCGTTGACGCCATTCAGCGTGATGGTGCCGGTGTTGGTCACGGTCGCGGCCGTATTGGCCGCGAGCATGCCGACGTTGGCGAGCGGCGTGCCGGACGCCGCGCCGTTGACGACGATCGCGCCCGCGTTGGTCAGCGTGCCGGACGCCGAGCCGATGCTCGCCAGCGCGGCGCCGTTCTGCGTTTGCGAGCCGATCACGATCGTGCCGAGGTTGCTCGCGGTGCCGGAATTGCCGAGCAGGATGCCGTATGCGTGCGCAGCGAGTGCGACGTCGCTTGCCGTTCCGCCGGGCGCGTACTGCGCCGAGCGGCCGAGGGTGATCGTGCCGCCCGCTTCGTTCGTGAAGCTGCCGCCATCGACGAGGCCGCCGATCACCTGGCTGTCGAGCGTCGTCGCATTGACGCCGACATTGATCGTGCCGGCGTTCGACGCGGTCGCGCCGCCTGTCACGGCGACCGCGTAGTTCTGCAGGTCCGGCTGGTTGCCGTCGAGCGTCCACGCGCCGACGTTCATCACGCCGTGGTTGACGAACGACGTGCCCGCGCCGTTCGCAAACACGCCGTTGCCTTCGGTGTACGCGTGGTAGCCGAAGTTGTTCGGCGGCGCGCTGCCGCTCGTGTCGAAGTCGTCGCCGGACGCGTACCCGGACGAGATCACGCCGTTGTTGACGCCGCTTGCGCCGCTCAGCAGGCGCACCAGCGTGAAGTCGCCCGACAGGCGCCCGTCGTTGATGAAGTGCGCGCCGTTTTCCGCGAGGACGGCCGAGCTCGAGTCGATCGTGTTGACGCCGCGGAAGTCGATCTGGCCGTCCTTGCCGATCTGCAGTGTGGCGTTCGCGCCCGTGCCGTGCATCGCCGACAGGAAACCGATCGGCAGCGTGTTCTTGTCGCCCGGGGACACGTTGTTCTGATACTGGAAGGATTGCTGCGAGAACGTGACGGCCTGGCCGAGCGCGCTGTCGTAGGCGGCCTGCGAACCGAGCGCGCCGCTTTGCACCGAGCGCACGAGAAAGTCGTTGTACGCGGCGAGCGATGTGGCGTCGGTGACCTTCCACGTGCTGCCGTCGAATGCAGTGAAGGTGCCCGCGTAGGCCGGCACGTCGAGCTGGCGGCTGCCGACGGCGCCGCCGTCCGCAAGATAGTCGCCGGTGGTGAACCGGACCTGGTTGCGCGAGTTCCAGGTGACGGTGCTTTTCGCGGCACCCGTGCCGTCCGCGAACGTCAGGTCGGTCTGCTTCGCGGCCATCTCGATCGCGTTGCCGGCTGCATCGGGCGCGTTCGCCGCATTGCCGATCGACACGTTGAGCGTGCCGCCGGTGGCGGCGACGGTGCCGATGCGCGCGTTCACATACTGATCGCCGTTCACGTCGTGGTAGACGGGTACCGCGGTCGTGCCGGCCGTCGACGCGGCGAACGCGGACGAGTCGTAGGTCGCGACCGACGTGTGGGTGCCGGTGATCGAGTCGGGTGTGCTGACGCTGCGTGTCTTGCCGCCGAGCGACAGCAGCGGCTGGTTCGGGTTGCCCGACACGATGGTCGTGCTGCCGATCGGCGTGAGCGTGTAGCCCGGGTCGCCGCCGGCACCGGTCCATGCGCCCGACACGCCGACGGTGTCGCCGCCCGAGACGGTGGCGGAGCCTGCCAGGTTGTCGTTGACGGTCGGGCTGAAACTGCCGGGCGCGCAGGTGCCGCCGCTCGCGATGGCCGCGCCGCTGCCGCACGTCGATGCGTACGCGGAGCCGGCCGACAGTGCGGCCAGCGCGGCGCCGACTGCCGCGATGCGAAGCGATGCCCGGTGCGTCGCCGCGAGCGCGGCGCGGCGGCTCGTGCCGGATGCGCCGCCCGAACGCTTGCCGCGCGCCCGTGCGGTTTCCGCGGCCGCAATCCAGCAGCCGGTGGCCTCGTTCCATATCGATCGAAATGAATGATTCACGACAAGCCCCTATCTCTTGTTTTGATGTGGTTTTCACCGTGGTGCAGTGAAATCGCAATCCGCGGTGGAGAATGGCGTGAATGGGGGTGCGGCGGCCGTGGCCGTTTCTCCGCGAATCGCGATTCGTTACACCGAGGATGGGGCGGAGTCTATTGATCGTGCAGGCGATGGATTGTCGGGAAGCTAACAAATGCGGCAATCATGTCGATTTCATCCGGTATTTCTGGATTGTGTGACGAATCGAACTGAAAGCCTTATCGGGTAAGGGGCGGGTGGATTCTGGCGATGTGAGTCAGCGATTGCCGGCTCGGTGAGGTGGCGCACGTTTTACGCCAGATTGGTGCGTTAAAATGCCGTCGCCCGGATTATATGCTTGCCTGACGTATATTATTTTTCGCCTTTTAATTTCTTTCGTTTGAAAATAAATTAAATTAAACGAATATGGTGTGGCGGCGCTTCGATATGCCGGACTTTAGTCCGGATGAAGGGAGATCGGTGCGGGGAGGGTCATTGACGCCGATAGCGAACGTCGCCGAATCGCCTGCGTACCAAGTCGCCGCCGCGATCGGACGCGGCGCGCCGCCGACTTGCCGCACAGCGGCGAAAACGTGAAGGGAAGAGGGCGCGGGCGCCGGGCTCAGAAGTCGATCGCGTCGTCGGAATCGACTTCGGCGGCGGTGGCGAGCACCTCGCGCGTGTCGCGCGGCGCCGATGCCGACGCGTCGAGCGACGGATTGCGCAACTTCTCGAGCACGCGTTCCGGCACCGGGATCCGCATCCGCGCGGCGACGTCGCCGCACTGGAACATGATCAGCTCGCCCGGCTCGAACGCGGTCCAGACTTCGTTGTCGGTGAGCGGCTGCGTCGCGATCACCGCGACGCGATCCTCGGGCGTCGTGTATTTCGCGAAGTCGATCGACAGGTCTTCGTCGACGAGGTGCGCGGTCGAGAACGGCCAGCGCCGCACGAGGTAGTGCAGCCGCGTCGAGCAATGCGCGAACAGCGCCTGGCCGTTCGACATCAGGAAGTTGAACACGCCGTGATCGGTGATGCCGCGCGTCAGCTCGCCGACGCGCTCGAACAGTTCGGGCAACGGCGGCTGCGCGCCGGGGAACGCTTCGCGCAGCCCCTGCATCAGCACGCAGAACGCCTGTTCGCTGTCGGTCGTGCCGACCGGATGGTAGACGCTGCCGTCCATGTCCGGGGCGTAGTCCTGCAGGTCGCCGTTGTGCGCGAAGATCCAGTGCCGGCCCCACAGCTCGCGCATGAACGGATGGCTGTTCTCCAGCAGGATGTGGCCTTGCGTCGCCTTGCGGATGTGCGCGATCGTGTTCTTGGACTTGATCGGGTAGCGCTTCACCATTTCGGCGATCGGCGACGTGGCCGAGGCCTGGTGATCGATGAACAGGCGGCAGGCCTTGTCTTCGAAGAACGCGATGCCCCAGCCGTCGGCATGGTGATCGGTGAGCCCGCCCCGGGCCGCGAAACCTGTGAAGGAGAATGTGACGTCCGTCGGCGCGGCGCAGTTCATTCCTAAGAGTTGGCACATTTTACTTGGGGCAGCAGGCTGAGGCGGGGGGTAACGAACCGGGCGAACCCCGGTACAATGCGGCTTCTAGCATATCACCGAGCCCTGAGCGGTAAAAAGCGGATTCCGCCGGCCGAAGGCCCCGTGTTGCGGTTTGCCGTCAGTCGGCCCGCGCACGCGCGTTCCGGCCCCGCCGATGGCCAGCCCGTTCCTCACGACGCCTCCTATGACTGCCTCGAACGCTTCCTCCCCGGCGACGCTCTCGCTCGCCCGTCCCGACGACTGGCACCTTCACCTGCGCGACGGCGACATGCTGGCCGCCGTGCTGCCGCACACCGCGCGACAGTTCGGCCGCGCGATCGTCATGCCGAACCTGAAGCCGCCGGTGACGACCACCGCGCAGGCGCAGGCCTATCGCGAGCGCATCCTGGCCGCGCTGCCGGCCGGAATGACGTTCGAACCGCTGATGACGCTGTACCTGACCGACAACACGCCGCCCGACGAGATCCGCCGCGCGCGCGAAAGCGGCTTCGTGCACGGCGTGAAGCTGTATCCGGCGGGCGCGACGACGAATTCCGACCACGGCGTCACCGATCTCGCGAAATGCGCGAAGACGCTCGAGGCGATGCAGGAAACCGGCATGCCGCTGCTCGTGCACGGCGAGGTGACCGATGCGTCGATCGACCTGTTCGACCGCGAGAAGGTCTTCATCGACCGCGTGATGACGCCGCTGCGCCGCGATTTCCCGGGCCTGAAGGTCGTGTTCGAGCACATCACGACGAAGGATGCGGCCGACTACGTGCGCGACGCCGACGCGGCGCCTGGCCTGCTCGGCGCGACGATCACCGCGCATCACCTGCTGTACAACCGCAACGCGCTGTTCGTCGGCGGGATTCGCCCGCATTACTACTGCCTGCCGGTGCTGAAGCGCGAGACGCATCGCGTCGCGCTGGTCGAGGCCGCGACGTCGGGCAACCCGCGCTTCTTCCTGGGCACCGACAGCGCACCGCACGCGCGCGACGCGAAGGAAACCGCGTGCGGCTGTGCGGGCTGCTACACGGCGCTGCACGCGCTCGAACTGTATGCGGAAGCGTTCGACACCGCCGGCGCGCTCGACAAGCTGGAAGGCTTCGCGAGCTTCTTCGGCGCCGATTTCTACGGGCTGCCGCGCAGCGCCGAGACCGTCACGCTGCGTCGCGAGGCATGGGAACTGCCGCGCGAGATCTTCGCGGGCGATACGCCCGTCGTGCCGCTGCGCGGCGGCGAGACGATCGGCTGGAAGCTGGCGTAAGCCACCGCGCCGTCGCACGAACCCGGCCCCATGCGGCCTGCGGCGCGCAGTGCTAGAATGCGCGTCGCAAAGCAGGCCAGGCAGTCGCGGCCTCGCCGCCTTCGGGCGCGCGGGGGCGAGGAAAGTCCGGACTCCACAGGGCAGGGTGATGGCTAACGGCCATCCGTGGCGACACGCGGAACAGGGCAACAGAAAGCAAACCGCCGATGGCCCGGCGCAAGCCGGGATCAGGTAAGGGTGAAACGGTGCGGTAAGAGCGCACCGCGGCGACGGCGACGTTCGCCGGCACGGTAACCTCCACCCGGAGCAATTCCAAGTAGGCAGGCGCGCATTTTCGGATGCAGGACGGGGCCCCCGTCTCGTCTGCGGGTAGGAAGCTTGAGCGCGTCAGCAATGGCGCGCCTAGAGGAATGGCTGCCACGCGTTGCGTGCTTCGGCGCGCAGCGTGCACAGAATCCGGCTTATCGGCCTGCTTTGCGGTTCGAATGCGAAAGGGCCGGCGTCTCCCCGCGGAGCGCCGGCCCTTTTTTCATGCGCGCTCGCCGTGCGTTCAGCCGGCGACGATGTCGAACGAATGCGTGAGTTCGGCCGTCTTCGCGATCATGATCGACGCGGAGCAATACTTGTCGTGCGACAGGTTGATCGCGCGTTCGACCGTGGACGGGTTCAGGTTGCGCCCGGTGACGGTGAAGTGGAAGTGCACCTTCGTGAACACCTTCGGATCTTCGCTCGCGCGCTCGGCCTTCAGCGTGACCGAGCAGCCGCTGACTTCCTGGCGGCTCTTCTTCAGGATCAGCACGACGTCATAGGCCGTGCAGCCGCCGGTGCCGAGCAGCACCATTTCCATCGGGCGCGGCGCGAGGTTGTGGCCGCCGCCTTCGGGCGCGCCATCCATCGTGACGAGGTGGCCGCTGCCGGTCTCGGCGGAAAACGCCATGCCGTCCTGGCCCATCCAGCTTACTTTGCATTCCATGCTTGCACTCCAGCGTTGCCTGATTCGGATTCGATCCGGCATTGTAGCCCGCTGCGCAACGGACGGCTGATGCGCTGCACGACGCGCAATGCCGGCGCCGCACGAGCGACGCGCCGGACGGCCATTTCCCCCTCGGATTTAGGGGTTTTGCTCTAGAAGTGGGGCGTTTTCGAGCCTGCCCGACGGGATCAGGTGATTGATTTCAAAGGGAAAATGATTTTTTCAAACGAGATGCGAAATATTCCGCATTATGGTGTTTGATTTCGTAATGCAAATTTTCTTGTGAAGTCGGCGACGCATTCGTATAATGAGCCTCATTGGTTGTCGCGCTGCGGCAACCTCCGAATGTCTCCTCCACCCTCCTCCTATGGTGGATTAAGCCCGAACCAGCCGTTCGGGCTTTTTTTCGTCCCATGCAAACATCGGCGCGCGGCTTGCGCGCCCCGGCATCCCGGCATCCCGGCATCGTTACGCAGGTTGCTTTGCGTCCGACTGTGACGTCGCGCCGCCGGGCGCCGTGCCGGGTGAGCGTGCATCAGGCGCCGGCACGTGGACGGCCGACGCATGACCATGGCCGCGTGCGCAGAAGTGGCGGACGCGTTCGCGCACCGCGCGCAGGCGGGCGACGCGATCCTCGGCATGGGCGGCGCGGGCTTCGGTAATGCGGGTATCGAGTGCGTCGAGCTTGGCTTCGCAGTCGGTGCGGGCGGCGACGGCAGGCGCCGCGGCGGCCAGCAGTGCGGCCGCAAGGAAGGGCGTAAGTCGTTGATTCATCATGCTTGTTTGTTGTTTTCCAGATTCGGCCGGTCTGGCGCGGGATGGTCATGTGCCGCGCGTCGATGGGTGCCTCCCCGGGCGCTCGGTTCGCCTGGCTTGTCGGGGCACGAACGGATTTTGGCCCATTTCGGCCGCCGTGGGCACGGGGAGTGGATTCCCTTTGACCGCGTTGCCGTATTTCCTTTATAATTCAGGGCTTTTCCGCATTCATGCCCACGGAAAAAGAACAGGGAGAGCCTGCACCGCGCCTCGAAGCGCACACAGACAAGCAGGAAGAACACATCGGGCTAAGCAATTTTTTTGGATCGATCATGAAGACGTTTTCCGCAAAAGCCCATGAGGTGACGCGCGAATGGTACGTGATTGACGCGACGGATAAGGTTCTCGGCCGTGTTGCCAGCGAAGTGGCACGCCGTCTGCGCGGCAAGCACAAGCCTGAGTTCACCCCGCACGTCGACACTGGTGATTTCATCATCATCATCAACGCAAGCAAGTTGAAGGTCACGGGCAACAAGACTCTGGACAAGAAGTACTACCGTCACTCGGGCTACCCGGGCGGCATCTATGAAACGACGTTCGGCAAGATGCAAGAACGCTTCCCGGGCCGCGCGCTCGAGAAAGCGGTCAAGGGCATGCTGCCGAAGGGCCCGCTCGGCTACGCGATGATCAAGAAGCTGAAGGTCTACGCTGAAGCTACGCATCCGCATTCGGCGCAACAGCCGAAGGCGCTCGAGATCTAAGGGGAGCCCACATGATCGGTAACTGGAACTACGGTACGGGCCGCCGCAAGAGCGCAGTCGCACGTGTCTTCATCAAGGCTGGCAAGGGCGACATCATCGTCAACGGCAAGCCCATCGCTGACTACTTCTCGCGCGAAACGTCGCTGATGATCGTGCGTCAACCGCTGGAACTCACGAACCACGGCCAGACGTTCGACATCAAGGTCAACGTCAACGGCGGCGGCGAAACGGGTCAGGCAGGTGCAGTGCGCCACGGCATCACCCGTGCACTGATCGACTACGATGCGACGCTGAAGCCGTCGCTGTCGAACGCAGGCTTCGTCACGCGCGATGCACGTGAAGTCGAGCGTAAGAAGGTTGGTCTGCGCAAGGCACGTCGCGCAAAGCAGTTCTCGAAGCGTTAATTCCGCTTCATGGCCTCGCCGCTCCCGGGCGGCGTCCGCCGGAAAAACCGCCAGCGTTCGCGCTGGCGGTTTTTTTATGTCCGCTTCCAGGCGCGTGCTGCCGCGGCCCGCGCGGGCGAGTTTGATGAAATCGACAAGAACCTATTGATTTCATGGACTTCAGCACGATCTTCTGATCGGCCCTACAATAGCGGCTAAAGCTTTTTGGAGAGTTCGCAATGAACGCTGTTACCGAATCCGCAGCAACGACGGCCGAAATGCCGGTTCCGTTCGTCTTCACCGACGCCGCAGCCGACAAGGTCAAGCAACTGATCGACGAAGAGGGCAATCCCGACCTGAAGCTGCGCGTGTTCGTGCAGGGCGGCGGCTGCTCCGGCTTCCAGTATGGCTTCACGTTCGACGAGGAAGTCAACGAGGACGACACCGTGATGAACAAGAACGGCGTCCAGCTCCTGATCGACTCGATGAGCTACCAGTACCTGGTCGGCGCCGAGATCGACTACAAGGACGACCTCAACGGCGCCCAGTTCGTGATCAAGAACCCGAACGCGAGCACCACCTGCGGGTGCGGCTCGTCGTTCTCGGTCTGAGCACACGGCAGATCCGATCCGGTTCGCCGGAATGAAAAACGGGGCTTCATGCCCCGTTTTTTATGCCCGTGCGCCTTGACGATGCGGCGCCCGCCGTGCGGCAGGCGCAGCGTCAGCGCGGATAGAGCGCGCCCAGCACGCGATTGCCGGCTGCGCCCGTGACCGTCGCGAGATTGCCGGGCTGGCGCGCGGTGAAGCGGTACGCGAGCCACGCGAATGCGAGCGCCTCGACCTGCTGCGGCGGCACGCCGAGCGCGGCCGTCGTATCGACCGTGGCCGGCACGCCGGCCTCGCGCAGTGCGTTCCGGAGCGCGTCGAGCAGCACCGGATTGCGTGCGCCGCCGCCGCAGACGAACACGGCCTTGCAGCCCGCTGCGTGCTGCGCGATCTCGCGTGCGACCGACACGGCCGTGAGCGCGGTAAGGGTCGCTTGCACGTCCTCCGGCGTGACCTGCGCGAACGCGGTGAGCTTCGCGTCGAGCCATGCGGGATTGAACAGGTCGCGCCCGGTGCTTTTCGGCGGCGGTGCGGCGAAATACGGCTCGTCGAGCAGCGCATCGAGCAGCGGCGCGTGGACGGTGCCGCGCGCGGCGAACTTGCCGCCCTCGTCGTACGGCTTGCCGAGATGGCGGGTCGCCCATTCGTCGAGCAGCGCATTCGCGGGGCCGCAGTCGAAGCCGCGCACGTCGCCGCCTTCGCCGGGCAGGATCGTGATGTTGCTGATCCCGCCGAGATTGCAGACGACGCGCGTTTCGCCCGGCGCGCCGAACACCGTCGCATGGAAGGCCGGCGCGAGCGGCGCGCCATGGCCGCCCGCGGCGACGTCGCGGCTGCGGAAATCGGCGATCACGTCGAGCTGGGTCAGCTCGGCCAGCAGCGCCGGGTTGTTGATCTGCCGCGTATAGCCGCGCTCGGGGCGATGGCGCACGGTCTGGCCGTGCACGCCGATCGCGCGGATCTCGTCGCGCGACAGCCCGGCCGTGCGCTGCAACTCATGGCAGCACACCGCATAACGCGCGACCAGCGCGTTCGCCGCGAGCGATTCGCGGTCGATTTCATCGTCGCCGGGCTGCTGCAGCGCGAACAGCGCGTCGCGCAGCGATTGCGCGAAGCCGACGAACGCTTCCGCGAGCACGACCGGCGCACGGCCGGCCTCGAAACGCACGGCGACGCCATCGACGCCGTCCATGCTGGTTCCCGACATCAGCCCGAAGTAGATGCCGTCGGCCGGATGGGCATTTTGCGGCTGTCGTTGCGGCACGTTGGGTTCTCCTGGATCGTGCGGCGCGGGCCGGTGCCGCGCGCCTTGCGCCCGATTATCCGCGCAACGTGACGCGCCGTTAAGCGATGGGCGCGCAAGTTATGGGAAAATCCCTGTTTTTGCGACATTCCTCCTGGCACCGATGAGCACCGAACCCAGTTCCAAGCCTGTTTTCCCGATCACCGACGAAGTCCGGCATGCGCTCGCCGTCACGAAGCGCGGCGTCGACGAGCTGCTGGTCGAGGAAGAGTTCGCGCAGAAGCTCGCGCGCAGCGCGGCGACGGGCACGCCGCTTCGCATCAAGCTCGGCCTCGACCCGACCGCGCCTGACATCCACATCGGCCATACGGTCGTGCTGAACAAGATGCGTCAGCTGCAGGACCTCGGCCACACGGTCATCTTCCTGATCGGCGATTTCACGTCGCTGATCGGCGACCCGTCGGGCCGCAACGCGACGCGCCCGCCGCTCACGCGCGAACAGATCGAATCGAACGCGAAGACCTACTTCGAGCAGGCCGCGCTCGTGCTCGACCGCGACAAGACCGAAATCCGCTACAACAGCGAATGGTCGATGCCGCTCGGCGCGGACGGGATGATCAAGCTCGCGTCGCGCTACACGGTCGCGCGGATCCTCGAGCGCGAGGATTTCACGAAGCGCTTCCAGGGCGGCGTGCCGATCTCGATCCACGAATTCCTGTACCCGCTGATGCAGGGCTACGACTCGGTCGCGCTGAACGCCGACCTCGAGCTCGGCGGCACCGACCAGAAATTCAACCTGCTGGTCGGCCGCGAACTGCAGAAGCAGTATGGCCAGGAACAGCAGTGCATTCTCACGATGCCGCTGCTCGAAGGCCTCGACGGCGTCGAGAAGATGTCGAAGTCGAAGGGCAACTACGTCGGCATCAGCGAGCAGCCGAACGACATGTTCGGCAAGCTGATGAGCATCTCGGACACGCTGATGTGGCGTTACTTCGAGCTGCTGTCGTTCCGTCCGATGGACGAGATCGACGGCTTCAAGCGCGAGATCGAAGGCGGCCGCAACCCGCGCGACTTCAAGGTGCTGCTCGCGCAGGAAATCGTCGCGCGCTTCCACTCGCAGGCCGACGCCGAGCGTGCGCTCGAGGACTTCAACCACCGCGCGAAGGGCGGCGTGCCGGACGACATTCCGTCGGTCACGCTCGCGGGCGCGCCGCTCGCGATCGGCCAGTTGCTGAAGCAGGCCGGCCTCGTGCCGTCGACGAGCGAGGCGCTGCGCAACATCGAGCAGGGCGGCGTGAAGATCGATGGCGCGACCGTGTCGGACAAGGGCCTGAAGGTCGACGCCGGCGAGTTCGTCGTGCAGGTCGGCAAGCGCCGCTTCGCGCGCGTCACGCTGACCGCATGATCGCGCTGATCCAGCGCGTGAAGCGCGCCGACGTGCGCGTCGGCGATCGCACGACGGGCGAGATCGGCGCGGGCCTGCTCGCGCTGGTCTGCGCGGAGCGCGGCGACACCGACGCAGCGGCCGACAAGCTGCTCGCGAAGATGCTCGGCTACCGCGTGTTCAGCGACGCCGCCGGCAAGATGAACCTGCCGGTGTCGAATATCGACGGCGAGGGCCGCGCAGGTGGCCTGCTGCTCGTGTCGCAGTTCACGCTGGCGGCCGATACGAACAGCGGGCTGCGTCCGAGCTTCACGCCGGCCGCGCCGCCCGACGAAGGCGCGCGGCTGTTCGACTATTTCGTGGCGGCCGCGCGGGCGCGCCATCCGGTCGTCGAGACGGGCGAGTTCGGCGCCGACATGCAGGTGTCGCTCGTCAACGACGGCCCCGTGACCTTTTGGCTGCAAGTGCGGCCCTGATTCTTCCCCGGAGACGCGCCGCGATGGCCACCACGCAGATTCTTTTCATCCGCCATGGCGAGACGGCCTGGAATCGCATCAAGCGCATCCAGGGTCATATCGACATCCCGCTGGCCGAAACGGGCCTCGAGCAGGCACAAAAGCTGGCCGCACGGCTCGCACGCGACGCGCGTGACGGTGCACGGCTCGACGCGATCTATTCAAGCGACCTGATGCGTGCGCAGCAGACCGCGCAGCCGTTCGCCGACGCGCTCGGGCTTGCGCCGCGGCTGCGGGAAGGGCTGCGCGAACGCTCGTACGGCCAGTTTCAGGGGCACGACAGCGCCGAGATCGAGACGCTGTTCCCCGACGCGTACGCGGCCTGGCAGACGCGCGACCCCGGCTTCGCGCCGGAGGGCGGCGAGTCGCAGCGCGAGTTCTACCACCGCGTGCTGCATGCGCTCGAACCGATCGTCGCCGAGCATCCGGGTGGCCGGATCGCGTGCGTCGCGCATGGCGGCGTGCTCGACTGCGTCTATCGTTTCGCGAACGGCATCGAGCTGTCGGCGCCGCGCAATTATCAGCTGCTCAACACGAGCATCAACGTCGTCGATTACGTCGACGGCCGCGCGCAGGTCGTGCAGTGGGCCGACGTGTCGCACCTGGACGCCGCGAGCGACGACGACGGGTACCGCAAGGTGCTCTGAGCCAGCAGGCCCGTCCGGCATCGCCGGCCGGGACTTCTTTCCCGCGCGGTGCCGGCTGCTTACTGCGGCAGCGCGTGGCGCGTCTTGTAGTCGAGCGCGTACGCGATCTTGCCGGGCTTGTCCGCCGTGATCGGCTGGCGCAGCTTGTCGAATTCCCCCTTGTTGTATTTCTTGCCGCCGTTGATCGTGTCCGCGCGCCCGAGGTCGGCGCCCGTCTTGCCGTCGATCACCGGGTCCGTGGCCGCGACCATGCGCGTCGACGCATTCCAGACCGCGTTCAGGTAGCCCGTGTCGGCCTTCGCCGGATCCGGGTCGGTTGTGCCGGCGCGCGTCAGGTCATAGCCGGCGAGCGCGAACGTGCCCGGTTGCGCGCGCAGCCAGTCGGCCCAGTAGAACTCGAGATAGTCGGTGGCTTGTGCGGGCTTGCTGTAGCCGATTTCGCGCGTGAAATAGACGAGCGAGCGGTAGCGGTCGTTCGTCATCCCGAGTGTCAGGCCGAGCCCGGTCGGCAGTTGCGCGGTCGTGATCGGCTTGCCTTCTCCGTTCTTGAGGCGCAGATAGCCGCGGCTCTGCATCTGCTGCCAGAACGCGTCGCCCGAGTAGTCGCTGAGGTTGTCCTTGACGACGACGTGCACGTGCAGCGCCGGGCCGCCGTCGGGCGTCTCGTAGTAGGTCGACAGGCCGTGGTGGCCGTCGGTCAGGTACAGCGCATCGCCGTTCGGGCCGATCACGACCGGGTTCAGCACCGAGCGGTCGCGGGCGTTCGCGTCGGTCGTCGTGCACGTGTAGCTCGCGGGCTCGCGCAGCGTCGACCTGGCTGTGTAGCCGCTCGACGCGACGCCGCCGAGGCCCTCGTCCGCGCAGAAGTCGTCGAATTTCTTGTCGGGCTGCAGTTCGTAGCGGCCGAGCTTGTAATAGATCTGGTCGTAGCCGATCGCGCCTTGCGTCGGATGGAGGTCGCCGAGCGTCACGTCGATCAGGTCGCCCGCGCGCGCGGCTTTCCACTTGCCCGGTTGCGGCGTGACGGTGGCGGGCGGCGTGGGGGCAGGCGTGGTCGGGGTGCCGCCGGACGGCGTCTGCGCGTCCGAACGCGCGACGGCGGTGACATCGTCGCCTCCGCAGGCGGCGAGGGCGAAGACGGTGGACAGGCTGGCGGCAAGGGCGAAACGGGTCGGCAGGCGTGGCATCGCGGGCATCGGGTGTCGGTCGGGTGGGCGGGACACCGCGCGGGTCACGGACAGGCGGGACGTACGGCACGTGCGACCGTGCGCGGGTGCAAGCCCGTCAGCTTGTCACAGGTATTTGACAGTAAATTGAAATGATAAGAGGAAGCGAATCGTCAGGCAGGCGGGGTGCCGTCGGGCGGCGTCGCGGTGGCGCGGCGGCGCGCACGTTTTGATGCGCCGTTCACGAGCGCCCAGCGCAGCACGGGTGCGACGACCCGGATGCCGGGCCGGACCACCGCGCGGCGCAGCGGCGCGAACGCCGACACGCCGAGCATGCGTTGCGCCCACGGCGGCAGCAGGTCGATGCCTGCATGCATCACCAGCGACGCGGCCGGACGCAGCGCGGGCTTCGCGACCGGCACGTTCAGCAGGATGGACATCACGTCGAACGTGCGCGGCCCGGCCTCGAGCTCGGGCTGCATGCGCGCGAGATAGGCGGCCACCTCGGCACGCGAACGGGGCACCTCGTGTGCGCCGAGCAGCTCGGCGACCAATGCCGTTTCGGCGTAGTAGCGGTCCTGCAACTCGCCCGGCAGCGCGGGATTCACATAGCGCAGATGCGCGGCGAGGAAACTCGACACTTCCGCGACATGCACCCAGGTCAGCAACGCCGGATCGTCGGCGCGGTACGGGCGGCCGTCCGGCGCGGTGCCCGAGATGTGCGCGTGGATCGATTTCACGCGCTCGATCAGCGCGAGGGCGTCCGCGCGACTGCCGAACGTCGTACCGGTGATGAACGTGGCGGTGCGTCGCAAGCGGCCGAGGATGTCGGTGCGGAACGACGAGTGATCCCAGACGCCCGCGAGCGCGAGCGGGTGGAGCGCCTGCAGCAGCAGCGCCGCGATGCCGCCCGTCATCATCGACGTGAAGTCGGCATGCACACGCCAGCAGACGGCCTCGGGACCGAACAGCCCCGGGTCTCCCGGCGGTGAAGAGAGGTCGAGTGACGGGCCGCCGCCACCCACGGTCAGGTGCGTGACGCCGGCCACGAGCCGCTTGCGGATCGGCTCGGCCCAGCGCGGGCCCGGTGCGGGTGCGGCGGGGCGGGAGCTGGGTGGCGTCGTCATGGTGGGGCGGCTCGGGCGACGGGTTACTTCCCGTCGGGGGTATCCCACTCGCCGCGTTCGGTGCGGCCGGTGTCGGGCACGGAAAGCCCGAAGTGGCGATACGTGAGCAGCGTCGCGACGCGCCCGCGCGGCGTGCGCTGCAGGAAGCCCTGCTGGATCAGGTACGGCTCGAGTACGTCCTCGATCGTGTCGCGCTCTTCGCCGATCGCCGCCGCGAGGTTGTCGATGCCGACCGGGCCGCCGTCGAACTTGTACAGGATCGCCTCGAGCAGCTTGCGGTCCATCAGGTCGAAGCCGACCGGATCGACGTCGAGCATCGCGAGCGCGGCATCGGCGACGGCCGCGGTGATCTGGCCGTCGGCCTTCACTTCCGCGAAGTCGCGCACGCGGCGCAGCAGCCGGTTCGCGATCCGCGGCGTGCCGCGCGAACGCTTCGCGATTTCGAGCGCGCCGTTCGGATCGATCTGCGCGTTCAGCAGCGATGCCGAGCGCCGCACGATGCGCGACAGTTGATCGGCATCGTAGAACTCGAGGCGTGCGACGATCCCGAAACGATCGCGCAGCGGGTTGGTCAGCATCCCGGCGCGGGTGGTGGCGCCGACCAGCGTGAACGGCTGCAGGTCGAGCTTCACGCTGCGCGCGGCCGGGCCTTCGCCGATCATGATGTCGATCTGGTAATCCTCGAGTGCCGGATACAGGATTTCCTCGACGACCGGCGACAGCCGGTGGATCTCGTCGATGAACAGCACGTCGTTCGCTTCGAGGTTCGTCAGCAGCGCGGCGAGATCGCCTGCGCGCTCGAGCACGGGGCCCGACGTCTGGCGCAGGTTCACGCCCATCTCCCGCGCGATGATGTGTGCGAGCGTCGTCTTGCCGAGGCCCGGCGGCCCGAACAGCAGCACGTGGTCGAGTGGCTCGGAGCGGCGCTTGGCGGCTTCGATGAAGATCTCGAGCTGGCCGCGCACCTTTTCCTGGCCGACGTAGTCGTCGAGCTGGCGCGGCCGCAGCGCACGTTCGAACACCTCCTCGTGCGACGAGGCGGGCGTGGCGGCGATGATCCGCTGCTCGGTGGCGAGTTTGTCGGTTTCAATCATGCGGCCATTGTACCGCGCGCCGCAGTCCCGCCCACCTGGCCGAACGGCCGACTGGCGAGCGTTGCGCAGCTGCGCGACACTGGCTTCAACGCACCGCCCGGCAGCGCGTCACGCGGGCGTTAGACCTTCGACAGCGCCTTCAACGCGAGCTTGATGCCTTCGGATACGCCGGTGCCGGCCGGCACGTTCTTGATCGCGGCGAGGCCTTCCTTTTCGGAATAGCCGAGCGCGAGCAGCGCGTTGAGGATGTCGGTCGCGTGGTCGGACGGCGAGGCGGCGCCGGCGAGCGCGCCGAGATCGGCGCCGAGCTTGCCCTTCAGTTCGAGCAGCAGGCGTTCGGCCGTCTTCTTGCCGATGCCGGGCAGGCGCGTGAGGCGCGCGGCGTCCTGCATCGTCACGGCCTGCGCGAGCTCCTGCACGCTCATGCCGGACAGCACGGCGAGCGCCATGCGCGCGCCGATGCCGGTGATCTTCAGCAGCTCGCGGAAGGTCGTGCGCTCCTGCGGCGTCAGGAAGCCGTACAGCAGGTGCGCGTCCTCGCGGACGATCTGCTGCGTAAGCAGCACGACGCGCTCGCCCGTTTGCGGCAGGTTGTAGAAGGTGCTCATCGGCACGTCGATCTCGTAGCCGACGCCGTTGCAGTCGACGAGCAGGTGGGGCGGGTTCTTTTCGAGCAGGATGCCGGCGATGCGACCGATCATGGATGGCTTGATGCGAGGAAGAAAGCGCGAGTGTAGCGCACGTGCGGCGCGATGCCGATCGGCGCGGCCGTCAGGCCGAAGCGGCGCGTGTCGCGGGCGTGCCGCGTGCGGGTAAAACGGTCAAGGTGGCCGGCGCAGCCAAAGGGGGCAACGCAGTCGAGCCGACGTGCCGGGCCGCGATGCGCGCCGCCGTCAGCCGACCAGCCGCCCGCGCCGCACGCGCAGCCCTTTCTTCGCGAGCGCCGGCGCGAGGCCGCCGAGCGTGCTGAGCGTATCGCCGCCGTGCGCGTGGCAGATCGCCATGCCGAGCGCGTCGGCCGCGTCGGAGCCCGGTTGGCCGGAGAGGTTGAGCAGCCGCGTGACCATTTCCTGCATCTGCGTCTTGGTCGCGCGGCCGTAGCCGACCACGGCCTGCTTGAGCTGCAGCGCCGTGTATTCGGCGACCGGCAGGCCGCCCGCGACGAGGCCGCAGATCGCGGCGCCGCGCGCCTGGCCGAGCAGCAGCGTCGACTGCGGGTTCACGTTGACGAACACCTTTTCGATCGCGGCCTGGTCGGGGGCGTGCTCGCGCACGATGGTCGAGACGCCCTGGAAGATCGTGCCGAGCCGGGTGGCCAGGTCGGCCGTCGGCGTGCGGATCACGCCGCTCGTGACATAGGCGAGCCGGTGGCCGCTGACGTCGATGACGCCGAAGCCGGTGACGCGCAGGCCGGGGTCGATGCCGAGAATTCGCATGAGTGAGGAGAGTGGCGTGATGCAGCGATACTACAACGATTGGTGCGGCAAGCCGGTCGCCCGGTCGTGCGCGAAGGCGCCGTGCAATAAAAAACCCGGCGGATGCGATGCCGCCGGGTCGTCGTGCTGCGGCCGCGCGGGCCGCATGCGATCAGTGACGGAAGTGGCGCACGCCCGTCAGGACCATCGCGATGCCGTGCTCGTCGGCCGCCGCGATCACTTCATCGTCGCGCATCGAGCCGCCCGGCTGGATCACGCAGGTCGCGCCGGCTGCCACGACGACGTCGAGGCCGTCGCGGAACGGGAAGAACGCATCCGATGCGACTGCCGAACCGGCCAGCGTCAGGCCGGCGTTCTGCGCCTTGATGCTCGCGATGCGCGCGGAATCGACGCGGCTCATCTGGCCTGCGCCGACGCCGAGCGTCATGCCGTTGCCGCAGAACACGATCGCGTTCGACTTCACGTACTTCGCGACGCGCCATGCGAACAGCAGGTCGTCCATTTCCTTCGCGGTCGGCTGGCGCTTCGTGACGACGCGCAGCTCGCTCGGTTGCACGTTGCGTGAATCGAGCGACTGCACGAGCAGGCCGCCGCCCACGCGCTTCAGGTCGAATGCGTTATGGCCGTCGCCGAGTGCGATCTCGAGCAGGCGCACGTTCTGCTTCGCGGCGAACACCTGCTTCGCGGCGTCGGAGAACGACGGTGCGATCAGCACTTCGACGAACTGCTTCGCGACGGCCTGGGCAGCCGCTTCGTCGACTTCGCGGTTGAACGCGATGATGCCGCCGAATGCCGACGTCGGGTCGGTCTGGAATGCCTTCGCGTATGCGTCGGCCGAATCGTTGCCGACTGCGACGCCGCACGGGTTCGCGTGCTTGATGATCACGCAGGCCGGCGCGTCGAACGTCTTCACGCATTCCCACGCCGCGTCGGAATCGGCGATGTTGTTGTACGACAGTTCCTTGCCCTGCAGCTGGCGGTAGTTCGCCAGCGCGCCGGCCGGCGTCGCGAGGTCGCGGTAGAACGCGGCGCTCTGGTGCGGGTTCTCGCCGTAGCGCAGGTCCTGCACCTTGTCGAACGCCAGGTTCAGCGTGGCCGGGTACGCGTTGCGCGACGCGTGCTTCAGCTCGTCGGTCAGGCTCGTCAGGTAGTTCGTGATCGCGCCGTCGTATTGCGCGGTGTGCGCGAACACCTTCGTCGCGAGGCGGAAGTTGGTCGCGTAGCCGACCGCATTGCCGTTCGCCTTCATTTCA
Source organism: Burkholderia sp. Tr-20390 (assembly GCF_017104595.1). Taxonomy (NCBI): domain Bacteria; kingdom Pseudomonadati; phylum Pseudomonadota; class Betaproteobacteria; order Burkholderiales; family Burkholderiaceae; genus Burkholderia; species Burkholderia sp. Tr-20390. The sequence goes on from NZ_JAAGPC010000058.1 coordinate 27,474, forward strand.
TCGAGCACGACCGCGTAGTCGGCCGGATCGACGACGACCGTTACGTCGCGGTGGTTCTTCGCGGCCGAGCGCAGCATCGTCGGGCCGCCGATGTCGATGTTCTCGATCGCATCGGCGAGCGTGCAGTCGTCCTTCGCGATCGTCGCGACGAACGGGTACAGGTTCACGACGAGCAGGTCGATCGTCGGGATGCCGTGCTGTTCCAGCGCCTGCATGTGCTCGGGCAGGTCGCGGCGGGCGAGGATGCCGCCGTGCACCTTCGGGTGGAGCGTCTTCACGCGCCCATCGAGCATTTCCGGGAAGCCCGTGTAATCAGCCACTTCGGTCACGGGCAGGCCGGCGTCGGCGAGGAGTTTCGCGGTGCCGCCCGTCGACAGCAGCTTGACGCCGAGGTCGGACAGCGACTTCGCGAAGTCGACGATGCCGGTCTTGTCGGAAACGGAAATGAGCGCTTGCTTGATCATGATGGAACCACCAATAGCCAGGGAAACGGGGACGGGACGGCCGCCTACAGCAGGCCGTGCTGCTGCAGCTTCTTGCGCAGCGTATTGCGATTGATGCCGAGGTACTCCGCGGCGAGCGACTGGTTGCCGCCGGCCTGTACGAGCACGACCTCGAGCATCGGCTTTTCGACGCAGGACATCACCATTTCATAGACGTCGTGCGGATTGGAGCCGTCTAGATCCCGGAAATACACGTCCAGGCTCTCGCGGACACATTGTTCGATGTTGTGCTTGCTCATGCTGCTAACTGGTTATGGTCGTCCGACTCGCCCTGGCCGTTTTCCTCTTCGTCATCGACGTAGACGAGGTGGTCCGACAGCGCCTTTTGCGCCTCGAAGAAGGCATTGACGGCGGCGAGCTGCTCGCGGGTGGAATCGAGCGTGTTCATCCTGTGCCGGAACCCGTTGGCACCGGAAAGGCCGCGAGTGTACCAGCCGATGTGCTTGCGCGCAGTACGGACTCCCGTGAATTCACCATAGAAAGCGTAGTGGTCTTCCAGGTGTTCGTTCATCACGTGCTGGATCTCGTCGATCCGCGGCGGGGGCAGCAGCTCGCCGGTTTGCAGGAAATGATCGATTTCGCGGAACAGCCACGGCCGACCTTGCGCGGCACGACCGATCATCAGGGCGTCGGCGCCGGTGGCGTCGAGCACGGCCTTCGCCTTCGCGGGCGACGTGATGTCGCCGTTCGCGACCACCGGAATCCGCACGGCCGCCTTCACGGCGGCGATGGTGTCGTATTCGGCGTCGCCGCGGTACAGGTCGGCGCGCGTGCGGCCGTGCACGGTGAGCATCGAGATGCCGGCGGCTTCGGCCAGGCGCGCAACCGTGATCGCGTTCTTGTGCTCGCGATCCCAGCCGGTGCGGATCTTCAGCGTGACGGGCACCGCATCGGGCCCCGTGCCGACCGCCGCGACGACGGCCTCGACGATGCGCTGCACGAGCGGCTCGTTCTGCAGCAGCGCGGAGCCGGCCGCGACGTTGCAGACCTTCTTCGCCGGGCAGCCCATGTTGATGTCGATGATCTGCGCGCCGTTGTCGACGTTGTAGCGGGCCGCTTCGGCCATCATCGCCGGATCGGCGCCGGCGATCTGGACCGCAATCGGTTCCACCTCGCCTTCGTGGTTCGCGCGCCGCATCGTCTTCGCGCTTTTCCACAGCTGCGCGTTGGACGCGACCATCTCGGACACGGCGTAACCGGCTCCCAGCCGCTTGCAGAGCTGGCGGAACGGACGATCCGTCACGCCGGCCATCGGGGCGACGAACAGGTTGTTACGCAATACGTGAGGGCCGATAACGGGCATCGCAATGGCACCGCCCGCGGCGGGCGCGGGCAGGGAAAGGGCAGACGGAAACGCGCATTTTACCGTATTCCCATGCCCCGCCGATTTGACCCGGTTTGAGCGGCGCGACTGTGCGCGCCGCGGGTCAGTTGCGCTGGCCGAACATCATCTGTCGCGCGATCACCTTCTTGAGCGGCGGTACGAACTCCAGCGCGGTGAGCGCCGCGCCGCGCAGCAGCGGGAGCGGGCCCGAGTCGATCGTGAACAGGCGCGCCAGCGTGTCGGTCGCGCCGATCGTGAAGCGCCGGTCGAGTGCGCGGCGCGCGTTGAAGGTGGCGAGTGCGGTGGCCTCGAAGCCTTGGGCGGACAGTGTATCGACGAGCGTATGCGCATCGCGCAGCCCGAGGTTGAGCCCCTGGCCCGCGACGGGGTGCAGGGTTTGCGCGGCATTGCCGACGATCGCGACGCGGCCGTTGACGAGCGTCTGCGCGGCGGTCAGGCCGAGCGGGAACGATGCGCGGCCCGCGATCGCGACGAAGTCGCCCATGCGTTCGCCGAATGCGCGGCCGAGTTCGCGCAGGAACGCATCGTCGGGCAGCGCGCCGCGCCGCGCCGCTTCGTCGGGCGTGCAGCACCAGACGAGCGCGTACTCGGCCTGGCGCGGCCCGCCGAGCGGCAGCAGCGCGAGCGGGCCTTCGTGTGTGAAGCGTTCCCACGCGACGTTCGGGCGCGGCGCCGATACCGTGACCGTGCCGACGATCGCGGTCTGCCCGTAGTCGCGGCGATGTTTGCCGGCGTCGGCCTGCTGTTCGTGGAACAGCCCGCCTTCCGCATTGATGACGACGCGTGCGCGCAGCGTGCGCTCGCCCTGCGGGCCGTCGAGCGTCAGCGTGACGCCGTCGGCATCCTGCTGCGGCGCGCGCGCGGTGGTCGACGTGAGCCAGTCGACGCGCGTGCCGCGCACGGCGGCCGCGAGCGCCTGCACGAGCGAGCCGTAGCGTACGACATAGCCGAGCGCGGCGACGTCGTGCTCGTCGCGGTCGATCAGCGTGCGGCCGAAATGGCCGCGCTGCGACACGTGGATATGTTCGATCGGCGTCGCGTCGGCGGGCCACGCGAGCGTGTCGAGCAGCACGCGGCTGCCGTGCGACACGGCGATCGCGCGCGGATCGTTCGCGCTCGCGGCCGGTTCGCGTGCATCGATCAGTGCGATCGATGCGTGCTGCGTGGCGCTGCGGCGCGCGAGCCAGCCGGCGAGCGCGAGCCCGACGGGGCCCGCGCCGACGATGGCGAGATCGTAGTCCGGCGTGGCCGGGGAGGAGGCGGTCGTCATCTTGATTCGTGAAACGGAGGTAACGGTCGGCGGCAGCCGGTCATGCGCCCGCGCGCATCAGCGCTTCGATCTCGTCCGCCGCGACGGGCACGCCGCGCGTGATCAGCTCGCAGCCGTGCTCGCGCACGATCGCGTCGTCCTCGATGCGGATGCCGATGTTCCAGTACTCGGGCGGCACGTCGTCGGCGGCGCGCACGTACAGGCCGGGCTCGATCGTCAGCGTCATGCCGGCTTTCAGCGTGCGCCACGGCAGCGCGCCGTTGCCGTCGCGCTCGGCGAGCCGCTCGCGGTAGTCGCCGCAATCGTGCACGTCCATGCCGATCCAGTGGCCGGTGCGATGCATGTAGAAGCGTGCGTAGGCGCGCTCGGCGATCACGTCGTCGACGTTCGAGAAGCGCGATTTCGGGATGATGCCGGTGTCGAGCAGCCCCTGCGCGAGCACGCGCACGGCGGCGTCGTGCGGCGCCTCGAACGGCACGCCGGCGCGCGTCGCGTCGATCGCGGCCTGCTGCGCGGCGAGCACGATGTCGTACAGCGTGCGTTGCGCGGGCGAGAAGCGCCCGTTGGCCGGGAACGTGCGCGTGATGTCCGACGCGTAGCCATCGAGTTCGCACGCGGCGTCGATCAGGATCAGGTCGCCATCTTGCGCGACCGCGTTGCCGGCCGGGTAGTGCAGCACGCACGCGTTCGCGCCGGCCGCGACGATCGAGCCGTACGCGGGCGACTGCGCGCCGTGCTTGCGGAACACATACAGCAGCTCGGCCTCGAGTTCGTATTCGCGGATGCCGGGGCGGCACGCCTGCATCGCGCGGCGGTGCGCAAGGGCGGAGATGTGCGCGGCGCGCATCATGATCGCGAGCTCGTGCTCGTCCTTCACGAGCCGCATGTCGTCGAGCAGCGGCGTGAGGTCGAGCATCGCGTCCGGCGCGGCGACACCCGTGCGCGCCAGCGCGCGCACCGCGTCGACCCAGCCCGCGAGCCGGCGCTCGAAGTCGGCCGATGCGCCGAACCGGTAGTGCACGGTGCCCGCGTCGGCGAGCAGGCGCGGCATCTCGGTATCGATCACGTCGACCGCGAACGCGGCGTCGAAGCCGAACGCATCGCGCGCGGCTTCGGGCCCGTAATGGAAGCCTTCCCAGATTTCGCGGTCGGCATTCTTGGCGCGGCAGAACAGGATCGACTCCGGCGCGCCGTGCGGCGCGGCCGCGTTCAGCACGAGCACGGCATCCGGCTCGCTGAAGCCCGTCAGGTAGTGGAAGTAGCTGTCGAACCGGTACGGATAGTCCGTATCGCGATTGCGCGGCACTTCGGGCGCGGTGGGGACGATGGCGACGCCGCCGCCGGCGGCACGCAGTGCGGCAAGCACGCGTTCACGGCGCTGGCGGTAGACGTCGACGGCGATGGCGGTATCGAGGGGCGCGTTCATTCGTGCGATTGTAGCGCCGCGGGACGCCGTGCGTGAGAGAGGGGGCGGGAAGCCGCCCCGGAAGGCCCGCGCGGAGGTTGTTGCAAACCATCCACAGGCCGTCCGGGCGATTTTCTGTCGCGCGACGCTGGCCGGTTATGATCGGCGACAACGTATACTCTCGGCGGTTCCCTTAAAAAGGCAGATGATGAAATTAATCGGTTCGCTCAGCAGCCCGTACGTCCGCAAGGCGCGGATCGTGCTGGCTGAAAAGAAGATCGACTACAAGCTGGAGCTCGAGAACGTGTGGGCGCCGGAGACGGATATTCATGCCTCGAATCCGCTCGGCAAGGTCCCGTGCCTCGTGATGGAGGATGGTGCCGCGGTGTTTGATTCCCGCGTGATCTGCGAATACGTCGATACGCTGTCGCCGGTCGGCAAGCTGATTCCGCCGTCGGGCCGCGAGCGCCTCGAGGTGCGGTGCTGGGAAGCGCTGGGCGACGGCGTGATCGACGCGGCGGTCGCGATTCGCGTCGAACATACGATGCGCGACGAGGCGCAGCGCAGCGCGAGCTGGATCGCGCGCCAGCAACGCAAGATCGACGACGGCCTCGTCGCGATGTCGCAGGGCCTCGGCGGCAAGACGTGGTGCGTCGGTAATCATTACACGCTCGCCGACATCGCACTCGGCTGCGCGCTCGGCTATCTCGACTTCCGGATGCCCGAGCTCAACTGGCGCGATCGCCACCCGAACCTCGACAAGCACTTCGCGAAGCTGCTGCAGCGGCCATCGTTCGCCGATACGCTGCCGCAGAACTGAGCCGCACGCGACGCATTCACGCGCTTCACGCGATCACGCCATTCGGCAAAAAGAAAAGCGCCCCGCGGGGCGCTTTTCTTTTTGCCGGGCCGCCCCGCGGCGGGGGCGGTTGCCCGCGTCATTCGATCGATGCGTACACGGCCTCGCCGAGCGTGAACGAATCGCTGCGCGCAATCGGCCACCACTTGTCGTACAGCGTAAAGCCGCAGGTGTTGCCGTCGAGCAGCGCGCCGGGTTTCAGGTACTTCAGCAACTGCGACATCAGCCGCACTTCATGCGGCGCGACCCGCTGCACGATGTGATGCGCGCGCAGCTCGGACGGGTGCGCGAGGCCGGCCGCCTGCACGAGTTCCTGCAACGCATGCAGCGTATTGCGGTGGAAGTTGTACACGCGCTCGGCCTTGTCGGGCACGACGAGCGCGCGCTGGCGCACCGGGTCCTGGGTCGCGACGCCGGTCGGGCAGCGATCGGTGTGGCAGTGCTGCGCCTGGATACAGCCGACCGCGAACATGAAGCCGCGCGCCGAGTTCACCCAGTCCGCGCCGATCGCGAGCGTACGCGCGATGTCGAACGCGGTGATGATCTTGCCGCTCGCGCCGAGCTTCACGCGATCGCGCACGCCGATCCCGACGAGCGTGTTGTGCACGAGCAGCAGCCCTTCCTGCAGCGGCACGCCGACGTGGTCGGTGAATTCGAGCGGCGCCGCGCCCGTGCCGCCTTCCGCGCCGTCGACGACGATGAAGTCCGGCACGATGCCGGTCTCGAGCATCGCCTTCGCGATCCCGAAGAATTCCCACGGATGGCCGATGCACAGCTTGAAGCCGGTCGGCTTGCCGCCCGACAGCGTGCGCAGCCGGTCGACGAATTCGAGCAGCCCGCGCGGCGTCGAGAACTCCGAGTGCGTCGCCGGCGAGATGCAGTCCTTGCCCATCGGCACGCCGCGCGTCTCGGCGATTTCCGGCGTGATCTTCGCGGCCGGCAGCACGCCGCCGTGGCCGGGCTTCGCACCCTGCGACAGCTTCACCTCGATCATCTTGACCTGCGGATCGGCGGCCTGCTTCGCGAACTTGTCGGGGTTGAAGGTGCCGTCGTCGTTGCGGCAGCCGAAGTAGCCGGACGCGATTTCCCAGATGATGTCGCCGCCGTTTTCGCGGTGGTACTTCGACAGCGAGCCTTCGCCCGTGTCGTGCGCGAAACCGCCTTTCTTCGCACCGAGGTTCAGCGAGCGGATCGCGTTCGCGGACAGCGAGCCGAAGCTCATCGCCGAGATGTTGAAGATCGAAATGTCATACGGTTGCGCGCGGTTCGCGCCGACGCGGATGCGGAAATCGTGGTTCGGCAGCTTCGTCGGCGCGAGCGAATGGCTGATCCATTCGTGCGCGACGGCCTTCACGTTCAGCTCGGTGCCGTACGGGCGGTTGTCGGCGACGTTCTTCGCGCGCTGGTAGACGAGGCTGCGCTGCGCACGCGAGAACGGTTTTTCGTCGGTGTCGTCCTCGACGAAATACTGGCGGATTTCAGGTCGGATGAATTCGAACAGGAAGCGGAAGTGGCCCCAGAGCGGGTAGTTGCGCAGGATCGCGTGGCGGTCCTGCTTCAGGTCGTACAGGCCGAGCGCGACGAGCGCGGCCGGGATCACGAGCCACAGCCACGCGATCGTGTGCCGGGCGGCGAGCGCCGCGACGGCCACGAACAGCAGGACCGCGCACCACATCGCGATATAGCGTCGGGAAAACATGGGGACTCCATCGTAATTGTCTGGATGGCCGTCACGTCGCCAGGATCGCGCGGCGGCCGGCAGGTCGGCGCCCGAGGCATCGCGCAGGCCCGGCGGGCATGCTGCCCGTGCCGTACCCGCCGCCGCCGGCGCCCACGATGGTCGAGAGTCTACTACGGGTGTCGTGAAGCTCGCGTTGCCGAGCCGGCGGCTACCGGCCGGCCTCGGTCGGGCGGATGAACGGGCTGTAAGCCGGGGTGCCGGGTTTCAGCCTGGCGTCGTCGTCGAAGTCCTCGTCGCGGTTGAACGGCACGCGCGGCCACGCGGGCCAGTCGCGCAGCCGCGCGCGGTAGTCGACGAGGCAGCGTGCGAGGCGCGCGTCCTGCCGCCGCGCGGCATCGCCCGCCAGGCCGCCGCGAACGTCGTGGATCAGGTGCGGTTCGAGCACGTCGAAGCCGACGTAGCGCAGCGCGTACATGATCGGCCACAGCAGCAGGCGGGTATCGCCTTCACGGCCATCGGGCGCGCAGGCGGCGGCCGACGAGCCGGTCGTGACGCTCAGCAACGCGCGCCGCCCTTGCAGCACGCCGCGATCGTGGCGCTGCCGGCTGCTGTAAAGGCCGCCATAGACGAATACGCGATCCATCCAGCCCTTCAGGATCGCGGGCGCGCCGAACCACCACAGCGGGAACTGCAGGATCAGCGCATCGGCTTGCTTCAGCAGGCCGACATGATGCGCGATCTCGGGCGCGAGCGTGCCGCGTTCCCAGTGATGGCGCTGCTCGCGCTGCGCGTCGAAGCAGGTGGGGTCGAGCCGATCCGCGTAATGGCGCGGTGCCTCGCACGGATCGAACGTCTCGCCATACAGGTTCGCGACCGTCACGGCATGGCCGCCCGCGCGCCAGGCGTCGGCCGCCGTGCCGGCGAGGGTGGCGTTGAACGACTGCGGTTCGGGATGGGCAACGACGATCAGCGCATGCATGGCGGGCTCCGGGAGTGTGCGACGATGATGGCCGGCGGCGGTGGGGCCGCGCAATCACGCACCCGGAGGTAACCATGGCATTTCCCGGCGACGTCTACGCGGCGGACTGCTCGGCGCGCGATGCGCTCGCGCTGGTCGCCGGCAAGTGGTCGCTGCTGATCCTGCCGGCGTTGGCCCAGCGGCCGCTGCGCAATGGCGAGCTGCTCAAGCGTATCGGCGGGATTTCCCAGAAGGTGCTGACGCAGACGCTGCGCGAGCTGGAGCGCAACGGGCTGATCGAACGCATCGCGGTGGCCGCGCGGCGCGCACACGTCGAGTACCGGTTGACGGCGGTGGCGGGGTCGCTCGTGGAGACGCTCGTGGCGCTCGACCGCTGGGCCGAGCGCCATTTTCCCGAGCTGGACGTGGCGCGCGAGCGCTACGACGCGTCGGTGCGAAACATGCGGTGAGTGGCGCGGCCGCTTCCGGCCGGCTGCCGCTTGCGCGGCGCCGGCGGCGGCGGCGCGTCAGCGGGCGAGCGTGAGGGCCGGTGCAGCGTTCGCCTGCGTGTTGCCGGACAGCGCGGATTCGATGATCCCGCCGCCGAGGCAGATCTCGCCGTCATACAGCACGGCCGACTGGCCGGGCGTGACGGCCCACTGCGCGTCGTCGAACGCGAGCGAGAAGCGCGCCTCGCCTGCCGGGCCGGGCGTGGCGGCGCCGAATGCACACGCCGCGTCGGCCTGCCGGTAGCGCGTCTTCGCCCCGCACGCGAAACCTTCGGCCGGCGGTTCGCCGGCGACCCAGCTCACGTTGCCGGCGACCAGCTCCCGCGCCAGCAGCCACGGATGATCGTGGCCTTGCACGACGTACAGCGTGTTCGACGCGATGTCCTTCGCGGCGACGAACCACGGATCGCCGTTGCCGGTCTTGCTGCCGCCGAGGCCGATGCCCTTGCGCTGGCCGAACGTGTAGAACGCGAGACCGATGTGCTCGCCGACGACCTTGCCGTCCGGCGTCTTCATCGGGCCGGGTTGGGTCGGCAGATAGCGGTTCAGGAAATCGCGGAACGGCCGTTCGCCGATGAAGCAGATGCCGGTCGAATCCTTCTTCTTCGCGTTCGGCAGCCCGATCTGCGCGGCGATCTCGCGCACCTTCGTCTTCGGGATCTCGCCGAGCGGGAACATCGTCTTCGACAGTTGCGCCTGGTTCAGCCGGTGCAGGAAGTACGACTGGTCTTTCGTATGATCGAAGGCCTTCAGCAGTTCGAAACGCCCGTCACGCTCGCGCACGCGCGCATAGTGGCCGGTCGCGATCATTTCCGCGTCGAGCGACATCGCGTGATCGAGGAACGCCTTGAACTTGATCTCGGCGTTGCACAGCACGTCGGGGTTCGGCGTGCGGCCGGCCGAATATTCGCGCAGGAATTCGGCGAACACGCGGTCCTTGTATTCGGCCGCGAAGTTGACGGCTTCCACGTCGATGCCGATCAGGTCGGCCACCGACACGACGTCGATCCAGTCCTGGCGCGTCGAGCAGTATTCGCCGTCGTCGTCGTCTTCCCAGTTCTTCATGAACAGGCCGACCACGTCGTAACCCTGCTCCTTCAGCAGCCACGCGGTCACCGACGAATCGACGCCGCCCGACATGCCCACCACTACACGGCGCTTGCTCATTTGTTGACCGCCTGACGTTCGAATGCTTCGGGGCGCGGCGCGACCGAATGCGTGTGCACGAAATCGAGCGGAATGCGCCGCCCGGCGAGGTAGTCGTCGACGCAGCGCATCACCGCGGGCGAGCGATGGCGCTCGCCGCACGCGCGCAGCTCGTCGGCGGTCATCCACAGCGTGCGGACGATGCCGTCGTCGAGCGCGTGGCCCGCGATCGGCTCGCTGGCCGTGCCGCAGAACGTGAAGCGCAGGTAGGTCGCGCCGGCGGTGCCGGGGCGGTCGTAGTGCGCGAGATAGACGCCGACGAGCGCGTCGGGCGTGAACGGGTGCGCGGTTTCCTCGAGCGTTTCTCGGATCACGGCGTCGGCCAGCGTTTCGCCGGCTTCGAGATGGCCTGCCGGCTGGTTGATGCGCAGGCCCGACGAGGTTTCTTCCTCGATCATGAGAAAGCGGCCGGCGTGCTCGACGAGCGCGGCGACCGTCACATGCGGGGTCCAGATTTCGGGTTTCATGGTTCGGCATTTTACCGGTTGCGCCCGAACGCTGCCGGTCGCCTCGCTAAACGAATCCGACCCTCGAAATTCATCTGTCCTGCCGATGCGCGGCGACGCCGGCCGGGCTGGCGGGCCATCAGGCGCGCCCATGCGGAGCCGCTGGTACGGCCCTCGCTTTCGCCTAAAGTGGAAGGTGAGTGTCGTCGCTCGTGAGCCGGTAGTCAGCCTGCCGGCTCGTTGCGCAGTAGAAAACGCAGGAAACGAAACACTGACGATGACGGAGGGACCGACGATGCATATTGGCGTGCCTGCCGAAACGCGGGCGAACGAGGCGCGGGTGGCCGCGACGCCGGAAACCGTGAAGAAATACGCGGCGGCCGGGCATCGGGTCAGCATCGCGAGAGGGGCCGGCGTCGCCGCGAGTTATCCCGACGGCGTCTATGCGGCCGCCGGTGCCGAACTGACCGGCCAGTCGGCCGCGTTCGACGTCGACATCGTGCTGAAGGTCCAGGCGCCCACCGACGCCGAACTGCCGTTGCTCAAGCGCGGCTCGGTGCTGGTCGGCATGCTCGAGCCGTTCGACGGCGAGCAGGCGGCGAAGCTGGCAGCGGCCGGCGTGACGGCCTTCGCGCTCGAAGCCGCGCCGCGCACGACGCGCGCGCAGAGCCTCGACGTGCTGTCGTCGCAGGCGAACATCGCGGGCTACAAGGCCGTGCTGGTGGCCGCGGCGCTGTATCCGCGCTTCTTTCCGATGCTGATGACGGCCGCGGGCACCGTGAAGGCCGCGCGCGTGCTGATTCTCGGCGCGGGCGTCGCGGGCCTGCAGGCGATCGCGACCGCGAAGCGCCTCGGTGCGGTGATCGAGGCGTCCGACGTGCGGCCGGCCGTGAAGGAGCAGATCGAGTCGCTCGGCGCGAAATTCCTCGACGTCCCGTACGACACCGACGAAGAGCGCGACGCGGCGCAGGGCGTGGGCGGCTACGCGCGCCCGATGCCGTCGTCGTGGCTCGGCCGCCAGGCCGCGCTGGTGCATGAGCGGGCGAAGCAGGCCGACATCGTGATCACCACCGCGCTGATTCCCGGGCGCCCGGCGCCGACCTTGATCTCCGTTGAAACCGTGCAGTCGATGAAGCCGGGCTCGGTGCTCGTCGATCTCGCGGCCGGCCGCGGCCCGGAATTTGACGGCCGCAAGAGCGGCAACTGTCCGCTGACGGTCGCCGACCAGGTGATCGTGCACGACGGCGTGACGATCGCGGGCTACACGAATCTCGCGTCGATGGTCGCGGCGGACGCGTCGGCGCTATATGCGCGCAACCTGCTCGACTTCATGAAGCTGATCGTCACGAAGGACGGCACGCTGAACATCGACCTGACCGACGACATCGTCGCCGCGACGCTTCTGTGCCGCGACGGCGAAGTCGCGCGCAAGTAACCGGGGAGAAGGCGACCATGGAAGTCATCAATCATACGGTGATCAACGTGATCATCTTCGTGCTGGCCGTGTATGTGGGCTACCACGTGGTGTGGAACGTCACGCCGGCGCTGCATACGCCGCTGATGGCCGTGACCAACGCGATCTCGGCGATCGTGATCGTCGGCGCGATGCTGGCGGCGGCGCTGACCGTCGGCACGACCGGCAAGGTGTTCGGCACGCTCGCGGTCGCGCTTGCAGCCGTCAACGTGTTCGGCGGTTTCCTCGTGACGAGGCGCATGCTCGAGATGTTCCGCAAGAAGGCGCCGAAGCCGGCCGACGGCGGCAAGGAGGGCGCGCGATGAGCATGAACGTCGTCACGCTGCTGTATCTCGTCGCGTCGGTGTGCTTCATCCAGGCGCTGAAGGGCCTGTCGAACCCGAAGAGCGCGCGGCGCGGCAACCTGTTCGGGATGGCCGGGATGGCCATCGCGATCCTCACGACGGTCGCGCTGATCGTCAAGCAGGCCGAGTGGCTCGGCGCGAACCTGCCGCTCGGCATCGCGCTGGTGCTCGGCGCGCTGATCGTCGGCGGCGGCGTGGGGGCGTTCGTCGCCGCGCGCGTCGAGATGACGAAGATGCCGGAGCTCGTCGCGGCGATGCACTCGCTGATCGGTCTCGCGGCCGTGTGCATCGCGTATGCGGTGGTGTCGGAGCCGGAAGCGTTCGGGCTCGTGCCGCAGGACGCGGTGTCGTCGAACTTCATCCCGTTCGGCAACCGCGTCGAGCTGTCTTCGGCACGGTCGTCGGCGCGATCACGTTCTCCGGTTCGGTGATCGCGTTCGGCAAGCTGTCAGGCAAATACAGGTTCAGGCTGTTCCAGGGCGCGCCGGTCGTGTACGCGGGCCAGCACCTGCTCAACCTGATGCTCGCGCTCGCGATGCTCGGCTTCGGCATCCTGTTCTTCATCACGCAGTCGTGGCTGCCGTTCATCATCATGACGGCGATCGCGTTCGCGCTCGGCGTGCTGATCATCATCCCGATCGGCGGCGCGGACATGCCGGTGGTCGTGTCGATGCTGAACTCGTACTCGGGGTGGGCGGCGGCCGGCATCGGCTTCTCGCTGAACAACGCGATGCTGATCATCGCAGGCTCCCTCGTCGGCTCGTCGGGCGCGATCCTGTCGTACATCATGTGCCACGCGATGAACCGCTCGTTCTTCAACGTGCTCCTCGGCGGCTTCGGCGGCGAGGCGGCGGCGGGTGGCGCGACGGGCGCGAAGGAGCAGCGGCCGGTGAAGGCGGGCTCGGCTGAAGACGCATCATTCATGCTCGGCAACGCGGAGACGGTCGTGATCGTGCCGGGCTACGGGCTGGCCGTGGCTCGCGCGCAGCACGCGCTGAAGGAGCTGACCGACAAGCTGGTCGACAAGGGCATCGACGTGAAGTACGCGATCCATCCGGTCGCGGGGCGGATGCCGGGGCACATGAACGTGCTGCTCGCGGAAGCGGAAGTGCCGTACGAGATCGTGCACGAGATGGAGGACATCAACGGCGAATTCGGCCAGGTCGACGTCGTGCTGGTGCTTGGCGCGAACGACGTCGTGAACCCGGCCGCGAAGAACGATCCGGCGTCGCCGATCGCGGGGATGCCGATCATCGAGGCGTACAAGGCGCGCACGGTGATCGTCAACAAGCGCTCGATGGCGGCCGGCTACGCGGGCCTCGACAACGACCTGTTCTACATGGACAAGACGATGATGGTGTTCGGCGATGCGAAGAAGGTCATCGAGGACATGGTGAAGTCGGTCGAATGACGCACGCGCGAGTGACGTGGCTGCCTGCTTCGATTCATGGGCAGCGTGACCGGGCGGGCCCGACTGGCACCAGTCAGTCGGGCCTTTTTCATGGTGCGACGAGTTGGGCGACGCACGCGGCGATCGTGTCGCGTACGCGCACGATCGCCGGGTCGCGCTGCGTGCTCGTGCGCCAGCCGATTTCGACCGGGTAGTGCGGCAAGTCGACCGGGCAGGCGAGCGCGCGCAGCGGGGTGGATTGCGCGATCGCGCGCGCCGCGTGCGCGGGAATCGTCGCGACCGCGTCGGAGCCGGCGAGCAGGTACGGCAGCGCGGCGAAATGCGTGGTCGACGCCGCGACGCGCCGCTTGTGGCCGAGCGTGGCCAGCGCTTCGTCGACGATCCCGATCACGCCGCCCGACGACACGAGCAGGTGGTCGCGCCGCAGGAAATCGGCGAGCGTGAGTATGCGCGGCGGCTTCGGGCTCGCGGCCGGGTCGACCAGGCACGCGTAGCCGCCCGTCGCGACCGCGCGCCGGCTGAGCCCGTTCGCAGAGAAGCCGCCCGACGCGATCGCGAGGTCGACGCCGTGTCGCAGCAGCGCGTCGCCGGCGATGCCGCTGTGCGTCTGCCGGAAGATCAGCCGGATGCCGGCGGCTTCCCGCGCGACGGCGTCGATCAGCGCGCGGCCGAGCGCGATCTCGAAGTCGTCCGACAGCCCGATCGAGATCGTGCGGCCGATGCGCTCGCCGCCGTCGGCCGCGATCGCGAGGCTTTCGCGACAGCGGTCGAGCGCGTCGGACAGGATCGGCTTCAGCTCGTCCGCGCGCGGCGTCGGCGCGAGCCCGCGGCCGGTGCGCACGAACAGCGGATCGGCATAGATCACGCGCAGCCGCGCGAGCGCCGCGCTCACCGCCGACTGCGTGAGGCCGAGCCGCAGCGCCGCGCGGCTCGCGCCGCCTTCCTCGTACAGCGCCTCGAATACTTTCAGCAGGTTCAGGTCGAGGCCGGCGATATCATCCACATTCATGACACTTATCGTTCTATCGATTTGATCGATGACATCTTATCGATAAAGATGGCGTAACCCCATTTACCGGAGACGCCTTCATGTCCACGTCAGTCATCGCCGCGCTGCAGATCGGCGCATCGCCCGCCGGCACGCGTGCCACGCTCGACACGATCCTCGGCTACGAAACCGCGATCCGCGACAGCGGCGCGTCGCTCGTCGTGTTGCCCGAGGCCGTGCTCGGCGGCTATCCGAAAGGCGAGATCTTCGGCACGCGGCTCGGCTACCGGCTGCCCGAAGGCCGCGACGCGTATGCGCGCTATGCCGCGCAGGCGATCGACGTGCCGGGGCCGGAAACCGACGAGCTGGCCGCGCTGTCGCAGCGCACGGGCGCGAGCCTCGTGGTCGGCGTGATCGAGCGCGGCGGCAGCACGCTGTACTGCACGGCGCTGTTCTTCGATCCGCGCGACGGGCTCGTCGCGAAGCACCGCAAGCTGATGCCGACCGGCACCGAGCGGCTGATCTGGGGGCAGGGCGACGGCTCGACGCTGCCCGTCGTCGACACGGCCGCGGGCCGCGCGGGCGCCGCGATCTGCTGGGAGAACCACATGCCGCTGCTGCGCTGCGCGATGTACGCGAAGGGCGTGCAGATCTGGTGTGCGCCGACCGTCGACGAGCGCGACGTCTGGCAGAGCTCGATGCGGCACATCGCGCACGAGGGGCGCTGCTTCGTCGTCAGTGCGTGTCAGGTGCAGCCGTCGCCGCGCGCGCTCGGCATCGACGTGCCGGGCTGGGATCCTGAGCGGCCGCTGATCCGCGGCGGCAGCGTGATCGTCGGGCCGCTCGGCGACCTGCTGACGGAGCCGCTGATCGGCGAAGCCGGGCTCGTGACCGCGCGCATCGATACCGACGAACTCGTGCGGGCGCGCTACGACTTCGACGTGGTCGGGCACTACGCGCGGCCCGACGTGTTCTCGCTGCACGTCGACGAGCGGCCGAAGCGGACGGTGGTGTTCGGCGGGTAGGGCGGGGCGGCCGGGCCCCGCACGGCGGCCCGGAAGATGAACGGCGGCGGCGCGCATCGCACCCGCCGTCGTGACGCGTCAGCGCATTGGCGCTTCCGCGATCCGCATGTAGTCGGCGATCCGCCGCCCTTCCATGTCCGGAAACTGCTCGTGCACGGTGATGTCGCCCATCCGCGCGATGTCGAAGGTGCGGAAATCGTCGCGCAGCTCGCACCACGCGCCGATCGTCCAGCGCCCGCCCCAGTAGACGAGCCCGAGCGGCCACACGCGGCGTTGCGAATGCGCGCCGAGCCGGTCGCGGTAGCCGAAGCTGACGACGTGGCGCGTGTCGATGGCCTGGTGGATCGCGTCGACTTTCGCGCAAAACGTCTCGTCGATGTGGAACGACGGCGCGAACACGGGCAGGCGGTCGAGCGCCGTGCGCTTGTCGGCCGGCATCGCCGACGCGATCTTCGCGAGCGCCGAGCGCGCGCCGCTCGCGAAGCGCGCACCGCCCCAGGTTTCGAGCATGCGTGCGCCGGTGGCGAGCGCCGCCAGCTCCTCGGCCGTGAACGTGAGCGGCGGCAGGCTGGCGTTGCGGTTCAGCCGGTAGCCGATGCCGGCTTCGCCTTCGATCGGCACCCCTGACAGTTGGAGGTCACGCACGTCGCGATAGACGGTGCGCGGCGACACCGACAGCCAGTCGGCCAGTTGCTGCGCGGTCGTGAGACGACGGCCGCGCAGCAGCTCGGCGATCTGGAACAGGCGGTCGGCACGGCGCGTCATGACGGCACCTCGAATCCAACGGCAGTGGGGACTTCGCGATGATAGCGCCGCGCGGGCCCGACGGCCGCTGCGTTCAGTGGCATTTCGGCGCGTGCAGGCCGACGCGGTTGCCTTCCGTGTCGATCAGGTAGCCGACGTAGCCGTAGTTGTTCGGCAGCTCGACGACCGAGCCCTGCACGACGCCGCCCGCGCGCTTCGCGCGTTCGAGCGCCGCGACGACCGATTCGCCGGCGTTCAGGTAGACGAGCACGCCGTTCGCGCTCGGCTTCAGCTGCTGCGGATCGAACACGATGCTGCCGCCCGTGCTCGATGCGTCGCGGTCGAACGTGGCCATCGGCACGCCGCCGATGACTGCGCGCTGCAGCGTCGTCTGCAGCACGGTTTCGTAAAAGCGGATCGCCCGGTCGAAATCGAGGGACGGAATGTCGAACCACGCGATCGCGCGCTCCAGGGTGGCATTGGCAGTTGCGGACGTCATGACGAGCTCCTTGTTGCGTTGTTTGTTGTTCGGATTCGGTGCGGAAACCAGCCTTGCATTGCGCCGGGATTGCAGTGTGATCGCGGCCTGCTGACACCGTATTGTCAGTAGAGTTGTCACCCTTGACATGCAACTGATTGGTTGCATAATAAGGCCGTTGACCCGGGAGTGGCATGGATCTCGTTTTCAAGGCGCTGGCCGACGCCACGCGCCGCCAGTTGCTCGATTTGCTGCACGCGAAAAGCGGGCAGACCCTGTCCGAGCTGTGCGACGGGCTCGCGATGAGCCGGCAGGCGGTGAGCAAGCATCTCGCGCTGCTCGAGGCCGCGAATCTCGTCGCGACGACGTGGCGCGGCCGGGAGAAGCTGCATTACCTGAATCCGGTGCCGATCCACGACATCGCGGAACGCTGGATCGGCAAGTTCGAGCGTCAGCGGCTGCAGGCGCTGGCGGACCTCAAGCGCGGGCTGGAAGCGGCCGGCGAATCTGGAGACAACGATGAGTAATCCCGCCTTTGTGTACGTGACGTTCATTGCATCGACGCCCGAGCGTGTGTTCGATGCGCTCACCAACGCCGAGCTGACGAAGGACTACTGGGTGCGGCACCGCAACGCGTCGCCCGACTGGCGGCCGGGCTCGCGCTGGGAACATCAGGACTACGACGATCCGTCGCGGGTCGACATCGTCGGCGAAGTGGTCGAGAACGATCCGCCGCACCGGCTGGTCGTCACGTGGCGTACGCCGTCTGGGGAGGGGGAGACGTCGCGCGTGACCTATCTCGTCGAGCCGCACGAGGGCGTCGTGAAGCTGACGGTCACGCACGACGGGCTGGTGCCGGGTTCGGAGATGGATCGCGGGATTCGCGGCGGATGGCCGGTCGTGCTGTCGAGCCTCAAGACGCTGCTCGAGACGGGGCAGGCACTGCCGTTCACGATGGGGCGCTGGGCGTGCTCGAAGCACTGAAACGAAACGCCGCCGTTGCCGCGGGTGCGGTAACGGCGGCGTTCCGGTTGCCGTAGCGGGGCCGCACCGGCGGCCCCGTGGCGGTCATGATGCAGGTTACGCGTCGCCTTCCGGCGTGGCCGGGCGCGCCTTCACGCTGCCGGCGATCAGGTCGAAGCGGAACAGCCGGCATTCGAGCGCGCCGTTGAACAGCGGCGTCTTCGCCGATTCGCGCAGCCGCAGCTGGCCCGGCAGCGAACGGTCGGACGTCAGCAGGAACGCCTGCCAGCCCGTGAAGCGCTGCTTCAGCGCATCGCCGAGCGCGTTGAAGAACTCGCTGTCGGGTGCGTCGGTGTGGGTGCGGCGGAAGGCGTCGTCGTTGCCGCGGTTGCGGCCCGTCTCGCGCACCTCGCCGCGCGCGCTGCGGCCGCGCACCTCGATCCGCTCGCCGTACGGCGGGTTCGCGAGGATGATGCCCGGGCCGTCGCACGGCGGCGTCATCCCGCGCGCGTCGACCTGCTTGAGCCATACCGACGGCACGCCCGCACGCTCGAGGTTCGCGCGCGCCTTCTCGAGCATGTCGCCGGAGATGTCGCTGCCGTACACGCCGAGCGCTTCGCCGCGTTTGCCGCGCGCCGCGCGCTTCGCGTCCAGCGCCGGGACCTTCAGCCCCTGCCACGCGGTGATGTCGTACTGCTTGAGCTTCTCGAAGCCGAACCGGCGCTCGACGCCCGGCGCCACGCCGAGCGCGATCTGCGCGGCTTCCGCGAGGAACGTGCCGCTGCCGCACATCGGGTCGTACAGCGCCGTGCCGGGCGTCCAGCCCGTCAGGCGCAGGATGCCGGCCGCGAGGTTCTCGCGCAGCGGCGCCGCGCCCTTGTCGAGACGCCAGCCGCGCTTGAACAGCGGTTCGCCCGACGTGTCGAGGTACAGCGTGCACTCGTTGACGGTCAGGAACGCGAATACGCGCACGTCCGGCGCACCGGTGTCGATGCTCGGGCGCGAGCCGGTTTTCTCGCGCATCCGGTCGCAGATCGCATCCTTCACGCGCAGCGTCGTGAATTCGAGGCTTTTCAGCGGCGACTTGATCGCGGTGATGTCGATGCGCAGTGTTTGCGTCGACGCGAACCAGCGTTCCCACGGCTGCTCGAGCGCGAGCGCATAGACGTCCTGTTCGTTGCGGTACGGGCCGTGCGCGATCTTCAGCAGGATCCGGCTCGCGATCCGCGAATGGAGGTTCGCGGCCATGCCGGCGGCCCAGCCGCCGCTGAAGTGGACGCCGCCCGGCACCTGCGCGCCCGCGGTGAACGGCGCGCCGTTCAGGTGGCGGCCGGCGATTTCGGCCAGCTCGGCGGCAAGCGCCGCTTCGAGGCCGCGCGGGCAGGGGGCGAAGAATTCGTACAGGGTGGGCGAGGACATAAGGCGGGTGAGGACGTG
>NZ_JAAGPC010000059.1:0-245 GCF_017104595.1 Burkholderia sp. Tr-20390
TGGCCGGAGCATGAAAAAAAAAAAAAAAAAAGAAAAAAACGAAGGAGCGGTAGTATGTAAATAAAGTTAATAGCACTAAAGTTACTATCAATAAATGGAGAGCGCCAACGCTTAATTGGTTCTGTTTGCGCATGACTGTACAATATACATGCAGTGTACACATATCAACACCTGTCTCGTACGCACGTCCACACACATCGAACACATCAACGCGGTCATGCCCTCTAGTATGAGCCGGTGTTGCC
>NZ_JAAGPC010000060.1:0-46796 GCF_017104595.1 Burkholderia sp. Tr-20390
CGCGAAGGCCCGCCGCGCCGCGCGCGGCACGCCGGCGCCCGCGCCGCTGCACGCCACCTACAACAATGCAGGCAACCAGGGAGGAGAACAATCATGACGACCCCGAACATGATGCCCGTGCGGCGCGACATCCGTTTCGCGCTGCCCCCCGAACGCGCGCGCGACTGGCACGTGCAGGGCGTACCGGTCACGCACTTCATGAACGCGCTGTCGCTGCTGTTCCCGGCCGGCGAACGCTTCTTCATGGATTCGGTGCGCAACTATCGCGACCAGATCGAGGACCCCGAGCTGAAGAAGCAGGTGCTCGGTTTCATCGGCCAGGAAGCGATGCACACGCGCGAGCACATCGAATACAACGACCTGCTGCAGGCGTCCGGCCTGCCCGCGCACAAGCTCGACAAGCGCCTGTGGACGATCCTCGGCTGGTTCAAGAAGGTGCTGCCGCATTCGATGCAGCTCGCGATCACGATCGCGCTCGAGCACTACACGGCGATCCTCGCGAACCAGCTGCTGTCGGGCCACGAGCACCGCATCGACGGCTCGGTCGAAGGCTACCAGCAGATGTGGATGTGGCACGCGATGGAGGAAACCGAGCACAAGGCGGTGTCGTACGACGTGTGGCGCACCGTGATGAAGCCGGGCCTCGGCAGCTACCTGCTGCGCACGGGCACGATGCTGACGACCACCGTGTTCTTCTGGGCCATCGTGTTCGACTTCCACGTGCGGCTGATGCGCGCGCACCGTCGCGAGCACGGCAAGTTCGGCGGCATGTGGCGCCTCGTGAAGTACCTGTACGGCCCCAGGCACGGCGTGTTCCCGAGCATCGCGCGCGAATGGCTCGACTACTTCCGCCCGGGCTTCCACCCGTGGGATCACGACAACCATCAGTACCTGCAGGAGCTCGATACGCTGCTCGAGAACATCGACGCGACCAACGCGCGCTACGCCGCGCAAGCCGCCCCGCGCCGCGTGCCGCTGCACCCGGTTCCGCAGGCATGACGCCATGGCGCGCGCCCACGAGATGCTGACCGTCCAGTCCGGCGACGTGAAACTCGCCGTCTACGCAAGCGGGTCGCGTCGCGCCCCGCCGCTGATCCTCGTGCATGGGTATCCCGATTCGGCGGCCGTGTGGGCGCCGATCCGGGCGCGGCTCGCGAAGCGCTACCGCGTGATCGCGTACGACGTGCGCGGCGCCGGTGCGTCCGATGCGCCGCGCCGCCGTGCCGACTACACGCTCGAGCGGCTCGCAGCCGACCTGAAGGCGGTGGCCGACGCGACCTGCGGCGGCCGGCCGTTCCATCTCGTCGGCCACGACTGGGGGTCGATCCAGTGCTGGGAGGCCGTGACCGACCCCGCGTTCCGCGGCCGGATCGCGTCGTACACGTCGATCTCGGGCCCGTGCCTCGATCACGTGTTCCGCGCGAAGATGCGGCTCAAGCAAAGCCTGAAGTCGTGGTACATCGCGTTCTTCCACCTGCCGCTCGTGCCGTCGCTGGTGTGGCGGCTCGGCGGCGCGGCACTGTGGCCGCGCTGGCTGCAGCTCACCGAGCGCGTGCGTGCGGAGCGCGATCCCGTGCAACTGAAGAACGCGCTGAACGGGCTGCAGCTGTACCGCGCGAACTTCATCGCACGGGCCCGCAAGCCGCGCGAGCGGTATGCGCAGGCGCCCGTGCAGATCCTGGTGCCGGTGCGCGACCGCTACGTGACGCCCGAGATGTCGGTCGACCTCGACCGCTGGCTCGGCGACCACGTGCGCGAGGAAATCGACGGCACGCACTGGATCGTGCTGCGCCACCCCGACCTGATCGCGTCGCGGATCGACCGCTTCGCGTCCGCGCAGGAGCGGCCGGCGCTCGCCCCGGTCGCGGCCCGGGTTCAGCGTGCAGCGGGCGCCGGCGCCGGCAGGCGCCTGAACAGCGTCTCGTAATCGATGACGAGCCCGTCGTCGTCGATCTCCATCTCGGCCGTGAAGTCGCGGAAGATTCCTTCGTAGCGATAGCGCCGGCCCGGCTCGAGGCACGCATAGGCCTGCTTGACCGGCGTGACCTTCAGGTCCGGCGTCGAGATGTACGCGACGTCGATCGGCCGCCGCTCACCGCGCGCGAGCCCGAGGCGGCCGATCGGCAGCGAATTCGTGAACGGCGTCGCCGCGATGTCGATGTCGATGCAACCGTCGAGTTCCGGCAGTGCGCGGCCCGAGCCGTCGCGCCAGTGGCCGGCGCCGTCGCCGCGCAATTCGAGCGTGCCGCCGCCCATCACCTTGAGCACCGCATAGGTCACGCGCCAGTGCGCGTCGCACTCGACGCGATACGCGAGCCCGTACGCACGGCCATACCGCTGGCCGACCACCGCGCTTTCGACGACGATCCCGCCGCCGCTCCGGTCGAACGTCAGATGTTCGACCCCGTCGCCTTCGAGCGACGCCCAACGCACTTCACGCATCTCTCCGCCTCCCGGTATTCCCGATGCGAGGCATCGTCGCACGAATCGCCCGACGAAAGTGCCGGCCATCGCCAGGATTCGAGTCCCGAGCGGGACAGCCCGCCGAAAGCGCCAACGGCGCGGCGTTCGGGCACGAATCGACCTCCGGATTCACCGTTTCGGGGCATCGACCACAAATCCTGACTATCCAGAATTCCCTATTCCGGTGCATCGGATTGTGTCCTATGCTCGCGGCTCGTCCTGTTCCGCCGCCATCATGCCTACCGCCCGCCCCGTCCCGCCGTCGATCGACCTGCGTATCTTGCTGCGCGGCATCGGGCAGATCGTGCTGCAGGCGAATGCGCTCACCGGCGCGCTGCTGCTCGCCGCGCTGGCGCTGACCGACCTGCGGCTCGCGAGCGCGGCGGTGGTCGGCTCGGCCGCCGCCAGCATGACGGCCGTGCTGACGGGCGCCGAGCGCCGCGACGTCGAACAGGGGCTGCACGGCTTCAACGGCGCGCTCGCCGCGCTGATCGCCGTGCTGTTCGCGCCCCATCAACTCGCGGCCATCGTGCTGGGGCCGCTGGCCTCGGTCGGCGCAGCACTCGTGCAGCGCGCGATGCGCGTGCCGCTCGCGCGCTGGCGGCAGTGCCCGTATTCGAGCCCGTGCCTCGTCGTTACCGCGCTATGGTTTCCGTTTGTCGCATTGCAGCAGGCAGGCGGCGCGACGGCCGGCCCGGCGCTGACGTTTTCATCCGCGGCCGACGCGCTGCTCTCGGGCATCGCGCAGACCACTTTCGCGCAAGGCGCATGGGCCGGCGCGCTGATCGTCGCCGGCCTTGCCGTCGCGTCCCGCCGCGCGGCCGCATTCGCATTCGGCGGCGCACTGGTGTCGACCGTGCTGCTGGTCGCGCTCGGCGCGAGCGGCGCATCGTTCGCCGACGGCCTGCTCGGCTTCAACGGCGCGCTCGCCGCACTCGCGCTGATACCGCGCGGCCCGCGCGCGGCGCTCGCGGCCGCCGCACTCGCCGCGCTGATCCAGTGGCTCGCGACGCGCGCCGGCATTCCCGCGTTCACGGCCCCGTTCGCGCTCGCGTCGTGGGTCACGGTGATCGTCGCGCGCCGCTTCACCTTCGGAGAACCCGATGTCGTCATTCGCACACCGTCCTGATGCCGTGAAACCCGGCGGCCCGATCTCGGACGCCGAACGCCGGATGCGCGTCGACCTCGCCGCCGCGTACCGGCTCGTCGCGCTGAACGGCTGGGACGACCTGATCTACACGCACCTGTCCGCGACCGTGCCCGGCGAGCCCGGCCACTTCCTGATCAACCCGTTCGGCCTCACGTTCGACGAAGTCCGCGCGTCGAATCTCGTGAAGATCGACCTGGCCGGCAACCGGATCGGCGACAGCGAGCATGCGGTCAACGTGACGGGCTTCGCGCTGCACGCGGCCGTGCATGCCGCGCGCGCCGACGCGGTGTGCGTGATGCATCTGCACAATACGGCCGGCATCGCCGTGTCGATCCAGCGCGACGGGCTGCTGCCCGTGTCGCAACACGCGCTGCGGTTTCATGGCGACCTCGCGTACCACGACTACGAGGCGCTCGCGTTCTCGCCGGCCGAAGGCACGCGGCTGACCGCGAGCCTCGGCGCGAAATCCGCGATGCTGCTGCGCAACCACGGCACGCTGACGGTCGGCCGGACCGTGGCCGAAGCCTATGTGCTGATGGATACGCTGATCAAGGCGTGCGATATCCAGATGCGCGCGCAGGCCGGCGGCGGGCCGCTCGTGCTGCCCGCCCCGGCCGTCGCCGACCGAACCGCCGAACAGCTGCGCGACGGCGGCGCGATCGAGGGCGAACTGGAATGGCCGGCGCTGCTGCGCCGGCTCGACCGGATCGATCCGACGTATCGCGACTGACGCCGCCGGCGCCCAACGCTTCATTCATCCCAACCATCGGAGCACTCCGTCATGCCGACTTTCAATATCCAGCTCTTCGAAGGCCGCACCGTCGACCAGAAGCGCGCATTCGTCGAAGCCATCACGCGCGTCACGTGCGAGACACTCGGCTGCGAACCGGGCTCGGTCGACATCATTCTCACCGACGTGAAGAAGGAGAACTGGGCGACGGCCGGGAAGCTGTGGAGCGACGAGCGCTGAGCAGCCTCCTCATCTAGACTGCGTGCTACCGGATCACGATAGCGCGCAGCCTTCGTTTCTGTGCCGCAGGTCCGTCGTCACGCTCATGTCGCCCTCTCCAAACACTTAGTTATCCCGATATATTCACGTTGACATCGAGCACAACAAAAATCACGATGCCACATTCGACAAGCTAGCCAGCCAATCACCGTTCACCGGTATTACCGCCAGCAATGAATCCGGGCATGACACCACACTTCGGATTCAAATTCTGGAACTGCGTCGACAGCTGCAACGCGTTGGCAGGATGTTAACAAGGTGAGCACATGATTACAGACAAGCAAGTCGCAACCGCCCTGAACGATATGGTCTTACAAATGGGGGCTGATCTCGATCGCTCTCTACTGGCAGTCAAGGCATCCTGCCCGGATGCCGAATTCATTGCCTATCGCGAATTCGTTTCTTCTCTGTTGAACACGATGCTGCTTGATTTCATG
Source organism: Burkholderia sp. Tr-20390 (assembly GCF_017104595.1). Classification (NCBI taxonomy): domain Bacteria; kingdom Pseudomonadati; phylum Pseudomonadota; class Betaproteobacteria; order Burkholderiales; family Burkholderiaceae; genus Burkholderia; species Burkholderia sp. Tr-20390. Next base: position 5,060 of record NZ_JAAGPC010000060.1, read on the forward strand.
AACCCGCTCTACAAACGGCATCCCGACCTGAAGCCGCCAGAACTGACCTGACCGGCACGCTGCAGCGCCCGCGACGGGCGCTGCACGCGGCCTCCTCCAGCCGCCCCTCGTTGTGCGCCCGCACATCGCTTTGTCACGCAATCGGCGCATAATGCCGGACAGACGCAGCAGCCGATGGCCACCCGACGAGGAGACCGCCATGGAAGCGAAGAACGAGGAAGTCGTCGCACACCTGCTCTCGGACGTCGTCGAATTCGCGCGCGGGCGCCTGCCCGAAGCCACGTTCCGGATCGTCGAACCCTTCCTGCGTCACTACTACGATTTCGTCGATGCCGACGATCTGCAAAGCCGCAGCATCGCCGATCTCTACGGCGCCGCGATGGCGCACTGGCAGACCGCCCAGAAATTCGTGCCCGGCAGCGAGCGGCTGCGCGTGTACAACCCGATCCTCGAACAGCACGGCTGGCATTCCGATCACACGGTCATCGAGATCGTCAACGACGACATGCCGTTCCTCGTCGACTCGGTGTCGATGGCCGTCAACCGCCTCGGGCTCGCGCTGCATTCGGCGTTGCACCCGGTATTCCGCATCTGGCGCGGTCGCGACGGCGGCATCGAGCGCGTCGACGCGGGCGGCGCGACACCCGGCGACGGCCAGTCGCAGCTCGCGTCGTTCATCCATTTCGAAGTCGATCGCTGCGGCGATGCCGCGCTGCTCAACACGTTGCGCAACGACATCGCGCACGTGCTCGGCGACGTGCGCGCGTCGGTGGAAGACTGGCCGAAGATCGTCGAGATCGCGCGCGCGACGATCAAGGAAATGAAGGCGCGCGAATCGACCGCGGAAGACATCGAGGCGCGCGCGTTCCTCGAATGGATGGCCGCCGATCACTTCACGTTCCTCGGCCAGCGCGACTACGCGCTGGTATCGGACGGCACGGGCTTCGGGCTGCGCGGCATCGAAGGCACCGGCTTCGGCATCCTGCGCGAATCGCTGCGCACGTCGGGCGCGCCCGACGTCACGCCGCTGCCGCAGGCCGCCGCCGACATCATCACCGGCTCCTGGCCGATCTTCCTGACCAAGGCGAATTCGCGCGCAACCGTGCACCGGCCCGGCTATCTCGACTACGTCGGCGTGAAGCTCGTCGGCCCCGACGGCAAGGTCGCGGGCGAGCGCCGCTTCATCGGGCTCTACACGTCGACCGCGTACATGGTGTCGAGCGCCGAGATCCCGATCGTGCGCCGCAAGTGCGCGAACATCGTGCGGCGTGCCGGCTTTTTGCCGAAGGGGCACCTCGGCAAGTCGCTCGTGACGGTGCTCGAAACCTACCCGCGCGACGAGCTGTTCCAGGCCGACGAAGACCAGCTCTACGACATCGCGCTCGGCATCCTGCGGCTGCAGGAACATCAGCGCACGCGCCTGTTCGTGCGGCGCGACCGCTTCGACCGCTTCGTGTCGTGCCTCGTGTTCGTGCCGCGCGACAAGTACAACACCGACCTGCGCCGGCGCATCGCGAAGCTGCTCATCGACGCGTACAACGGCGTGAACGTCGAGTTCACGCCGCTGCTGTCGGAATCGGCGATCGCGCGCATTCATTTCGTCGTGCACGCGGAACCGGGCACGATGCCCGACGTCGACACGCGCGAGCTCGAAACGCGGCTCGTGCAGGTCACGCGCCGCTGGCAGGACGATCTCGCCGACGCGCTGCTCGACGCATTCGGCGAAGAGCAAGGCAACCGCCTGCTGCAGCGCTATGCCGATTCGTTCCCGGCCGGCTATCGCGACGACTATCCGGCGCGCACGGCCGTGCGCGACATCGAGCTGATCGAGCGCGTGAAGGATTCGGGGCAGCTCGCGATGAACCTGTACCGGCCGATCGAGGCCGAGGCGCGCGCGTTCCGCTTCAAGGTCTATCGCGCGGGCGACCCGATCGCGCTGTCGCGCAGCCTGCCGATGCTCGAGCATCTCGGCGTGCGCGTCGACGAGGAGCGGCCGTACCGGATCCAGACGCAGGACGCCGCGCATGCATGGGTACACGACTTCGGCCTCGAGCTCGCCGACGACACCGAATTCGACATCGAGCGCGTGAAGGGCCTGTTCGAGGATGCGTTCGACCAGATCTGGAGCGGCCGGATCGAGAACGACGACTTCAACCGCCTCGTGCTGCGCGCCCACCTGAGCGCACGCGAAGTGACGATCCTGCGCGCGTATGCGAAGTACCTGCGGCAAGTCGGCTCGACCTTCAGCGACGCGTATATCGAGCGCGCGCTGACCGGCAACCCGGCGATCGCGCGGCAGCTCGTCGAGCTGTTCCTGCTGCGTTTCGACCCGGCCACCGGCGACACGCGCGACGTGCAGGCCGAGCGGCGGCTGAAGGCGATCGAAGGCGCGCTCGACCAGGTGCCGAACCTCGACGAGGACCGCATCCTGCGCCAGTTCCTCGGCGTGATCAATGCGACCGAGCGCACGAACTACTTCCTCGCCGATGCGAACGGCGAATCGAAACCGTACCTGTCGTTCAAGTTCAATCCGGCGAAGGTGCCGGGCCTGCCCGAACCGAAGCCGATGTTCGAGATCTGGGTGTATTCGCCGCGTGTCGAGGGCGTGCACCTGCGCGGCGGACGCGTCGCGCGCGGCGGCCTGCGCTGGTCGGATCGACGCGAGGATTTCCGCACCGAAGTGCTCGGGCTGATGAAGGCGCAGATGGTGAAGAACGTCGTGATCGTGCCGGTCGGCTCGAAAGGCGGCTTCGTCGTGAAGAACCCGCCGCCGCCGAGCGATCGCGAAGCGTGGATGCGCGAAGGCATCGCGTGCTACCAGACCTTCCTGCGCGGCCTGCTCGACCTGACCGACAACCTCGTCGGCAACGCGATCGTGCCGCCGCCCGACGTCGTGCGTCACGATCCGGATGACCCGTATCTGGTCGTCGCCGCCGACAAGGGCACGGCCACCTTCTCCGACTACGCGAACGCGATCTCGCACGAATACGGCTTCTGGCTCGACGACGCGTTTGCATCCGGCGGCTCGGTCGGCTACGACCACAAGAAGATGGCGATCACCGCGCGCGGCGCGTGGGAATCGGTGAAGCGGCACTTCCGCGAGATGGGCATCGATACGCAGACGACCGATTTCACGGTGGTCGGCGTCGGCGACATGTCCGGCGACGTGTTCGGCAACGGGATGCTGCTGTCGCCGCATATCCGGCTGGTCGCCGCGTTCGATCACCGGCACGTGTTCCTCGACCCGAACCCCGATCCCGCGACGAGCTTCGCCGAGCGCGCGCGCATGTTCGCGCTCGAACGCTCGAGCTGGGCCGACTACGATCCGGCATCGATCTCGTCGGGCGGCGGCGTCTACCCGCGCACCGCGAAGACGATCCCGCTGTCGCCGGCCGTGCAGGCCGCGCTCGGCATCGACGCGCATGCGCTGCCTCCGGCCGAGCTGATCCGCGCGATCCTGCAGGCGCCGGTCGACCTGCTGTACAACGGCGGGATCGGCACCTACGTGAAAGCCGCGCGCGAAACCCACCTGCAGGTCGGCGACCGCGCGAACGACGCGGTGCGCGTGAACGGCGCGGACCTGCGCTGCAAGGTGGTCGGCGAAGGCGGCAACCTCGGCTGCACGCAGTTCGGCCGGATCGAGTTCGCGCAGCGCGGCGGCCGCATCAACACCGATGCGATCGACAACTCGGCCGGCGTCGATTGTTCGGATCACGAAGTCAACATCAAGATCCTGCTCGGGCTCGTCGTGTCCGACGGCGAGATGACCGAGAAGCAGCGCAACGCGCGGCTCGCGGAAATGACCGACGAAGTCGGGCTGCTCGTGCTGCGCGACAACTACTACCAGACGCAGGCGCTGTCGATCGCCGGGCGCTACGCGGTCGAGCTGCTCGATGCCGAAGCGCGCCTGATGCGCTGGCTCGAACGCGCGGGCCGCCTGAACCGCGTGATCGAATTCCTGCCGACCGACGACGAAGTCGCCGAACGGCAGGCCGCGAAGCTCGGCCTCACGTCGCCGGAACGCGCGGTGCTGCTCGCGTACAGCAAGATGTGGCTGTACGACGCGCTGCTCGAATCCGACGTGCCCGAGGATCCGCTGGTGGCCGCGATGCTCGTCGACTACTTCCCGAAGCCGCTGCAGCAGCGCTTCAGCGAACCGATGCGCCGCCATCCGCTGCGCCGCGAGATCCTCGCGACGCACCTGACCAACGCGCTCGTGAACCGCGTCGGCTGCGCGTTCGTGCACCGGCTGATGGAGGAGACCGACGCGAAACCCGGCGACATCGTGCGGGCGTGCATCATGGCGCGCGACGTGTTCGACCTCGATGCGGTGTGGCGTGATATCGACGCGCTCGACAACCGCGTCGCCGACGACGTGCAGGCGCGCATGTTCGTCGACGTCGCGCGGCTGCTGGAACGCGCGGCGCTGTGGTTCCTGCGGCATCTGCAGTCCGGCGCGGTGGCCGATGGTGGCGTCACCGAGCTGATCGCGCGCTGCCGCGACGCGGCGGAGCGGCTCGCGCCGCAACTGCCGTCGCTGCTGCCGGCCGACGATCTCGAGGCGCTGTCCGAGCGGCAGCGCGTGCTGGTCGAAGCCGGTGTCGACAGCGCGCTCGCGGTGCGCGTCGCAAGCGGCGACATCTCGGCCGCGCTGCTCGACATCGCCGAAGTGGCCGCGACCAGCAACCGCAGTCTCGAACTCGTCGCGGGCGTCTATTTCTCGCTCGGCACGCTGCTTAACTACAGCTGGATCGGCGAGCGCGCGGCGACGCTGCCGACGCCGACACACTGGGACATGCTGGCGCGCGCGGCCGCGCTCGCGGAAGTCGCGCGCCTCAAGCGCACGCTGGCGTCGAGCGCACTCGCGGAATCGCCGGATTCGACTACGCCGGAGACGATCGTCGGCGCATGGCGCGCGCGCCGCGAAGCCGCGCTCGTGCGCTACGAGCACCTGCTCGCGGACCTGCGCGCGTCGGGCGGCGCGAGCCTCGCGGTGCTGCTCGTGGTCGTGCGGGAAATGGCCGTGCTCGAACGGGCGTGATGGTCGCTGCGGTTGCCGTGGTCGCTATGGTCGCTATGGTCCCAACACCTCAGACCGTCGCGACCAGCAGCTCTTCCGCGTTGTTCGGCGGCCGCAGGCCGTCGGTGCGATCGGCGAAGTAACGGCACGTCAGTTCGGCGGCCGATACGTGCGCGGCCTCTGCGAAACCGGCCTCACGCGCGAGCGCCTGGATCTGCGCCGGCATGAAGAAGCTGATGAACGGCGTGCCGCTGGCGCGCGCGCCCTTCGCGGCCATTTCCAGCCCGGGGCGCACGTCCGGATCCGCATGCTCCAGCGGCAACAGGAACGTCATCGCGAGCGTCGAGCCCGGCGCGAGCGACGCGACTTCGCGCAACGCGGCCGCATTCGCTTCGTGCGTCAGGTACATGCTGACGCCGGTCGACACCACGACCGCCGGCTTGCCGGCATCGAAGCCCGCGCCGACCAGCGCAGCACGCCACGACTGTTTCGCCTCGAAATCGACCGGCACGAAACGCAGCCAGTCGGGCACGCCGAAGCCCAGCTCGACCAGGCGGCGCTGCTTCCAGGCCTGCGGCGCGGGCGGGTCGACTTCGAACACGGTCACGCGCGACGCCATCTCCGGCCGACGCTGCACGAAGCTGTCGAGGCCCGCGCCGAGGATCACGTACTGGCTCACGCCGCGCACGGCCTGTTCGACTACGAGATCCTCGATGAAGCGCGCCCGCGCGACGATCGACGCGCGGAACGGGCGCGTGAATTGCGGATCCATGTCGCCGCGCTGCTGCCAGCCGGGTTCCGGTGCGAGCAGTTGCAGCCCGACTTCGTCGGCGAGCACGTGCGGCGGCGCATCGAGTTTGACGTGCAGCGCCCGCCACAGCGCAACGCGTGCGGCCGTGCTGTCGGGGGCGCTTTCTCGGGGTTCGGTCATGATCGCCTCACGCGCCCTGCTTGCCCGGCGCCTGCAGACGCCATACGCGGCCGTCCGGATCGCGCACGGTCATGTCGCGCGTGCCCCAGTGGGTGTCTTCGAACGGCGTGACGACGTCGACGATCGGCTGCGGCTGCACCGCCTGCTCATCCGCCACCTTGAGCACGACCTGCAGGTCCGGCGTCTCACTCGGCGGCACTTCGGCGATGAACAGAAAGGGACCGTCGCCGCTGCGCAGCTGGCCAGAGTGGTGATCGGTTTCGAACTCCAGCTTGAAGCCCAGCGCCTGGAAGAACTTCGCCGACTTGCCCCAGTTGTGCGTCGTCAGGTACACGGCTTCGATTCGCTCGGATGACATGTCACTCCTCCTTGGTGGACGGCCCCGCGCCCGGCGGCGGCGCGGCCAGGTACGCGCGCAATGCGTCGGCCACCAGCGCGGACAGCGATTGCTCCGTTTCGATGGCGCGATGCTTGACCTGCCGGATCAGGCCGAGCGGCAGGTATACGTTGAACTGCTTCACTTCTTCATCGGTCATGGTTGCTAGTATGCTAGCAATCTAGCAAAAGTCAATCGCAGGCGCGACCCGTGGGTGCGGGCCGCCGTTGGCGATCGGTCGTGAATCCGGGTTACGCGGAGGCGCGCGCCGCCAGTCGCACAAACAGCGCGTCGAGATCGAATCCCGTCGTGTCGATGCCGATCGTGTCGCGCAGGCACGCGCCCCAAGCGGCCGCATCGTCGAACGTGACGGTGCGCCCGACGCCCGCCGCGTCACGGATCGTCAGCGTGGTGTTGCGCAGCGCGGCACGGCCGTCGGGCAGCACGCGGCAGGCGATCAGGTTATGCAGGAAGATCGATTCGGGATACGTCGACGTGAACCAGTTCGCGGCGTCGTAATCGATCCACTCGACCCGCTTCGGCTGGAAGCGATAGGTGGTCTGCCAGCCGTCGGGCGTCTCGATCTGCATGTCGAACTCACCGTCGACCGGCGCGGCGACGACGCGGAACGCGCCGTGCGGCGTCAGTTGCCGCTCGTCCGGCACGAAACGCAGCGGCGCGGTGAGCGTCGCGCTGCCGAAGCCGATGTCCGCGAGCCAGGCCGCGCCGTCGAGATCGATGCGCAGCAGCATGTGCGTATGCGCGGTGGCGACTTCCGGCGGCAGCATCCAGCGCACGCGCGCGATCATCGGCGTCACGCGAAAGCCGATCGCCGTGAGCGCGGTGTAGAACAGCTTGTTGAGTTCGAAGCAGTAGCCGCCGCGGCGATGCGCGAGCACCTTGTCGACGATCGACGGCAGGTCGAGCGCGACGCGCGCGCCGGTCAGCGGATTGAGGTTTTCGAACGGAATCGCCTGCGGGTGCAGCAGATGCAGCCGGCGCAGCACGTCGAGCGTCGGCTCGACCGGGCCGTCGTAGCCGATGCGGGAGAAATAGCGCGAGAGGTCAAACGAGTCTGTCATGAACCTGCACCGAAAAAAGGGACACGCCACGATAGCATCGTGCGCAATCCCCATGTTGGGCGGGGTCATCTTCGTGTCGCGCGCGATGCCGGCACCGCATCGCGCACGGCCCCGCGCAACGTTACGGCAGCAGCTTCAGCGCGGACGATGCGACCGACGGCACCGAAATGCCCTGGCTCGTCGCGAACTGCACGGCCTGGCTGAGCGTCGTCGCGAGCGACTGCAACTGGCCCGGCGCGCTTTGCGCGATATACGACGCAGCCTGCATGTTCTGCGGATTCAGGCCCGACTGCAACAGCGACGCCGCGCTCGTCGAGCCGAGATTGCCGAGCCCCGACTGCAATTGCGAATACTGCGTGAGCCCCTGCCCGAGCGACGCGAGCCCGTTGCTGAATGCCTGCTTGTCGATCGGGCCGTGCGTCGCACCGCCGCTCGCGAAGGCCTGGCCGAGCGCCTGCGATACCGATTGCTGCGCGCCGCCCATCTGCGACAGCGCGGCCGGCGTCAGCGCATTGCCGCCGGCGAGCTGGCTCGCGGCCTGCTGCGCCTGCCCGGCAGCACCGGTCAGGCCCATCGCCGACGCGAGCGACGACTGGCCGGTCAGCACCTGCTGGTTCGCACCGACATAGGCCTGCAGCAATTGCGCGACGCCGCCCTGCGTGGGCGCCGCCTGCTGCTGCCCGCCGCCGAGCAGCGACGCGCCGATCGACTGCAGGTCGAGCTGCGCGTGCGCGGTGCCGCTTGCGAGAATGCCGAACGCGATGCATGCCGAGGCCAGGTGCCGGCCCGTCGCGCGAATCTGCTTCATGTGTTGTCCTCGTGCCCGAATGGTTGAGCCCGATATTGTCGAAGCGCGCCGCGCGCGGCCGCAACGACTGAAACACATCGAAACGAAATCACGGTGCCCGGCCGCTTGCAATTGCGCGCGTCACGTACGTGCTCGAGGGAATTCTTCCGCGATTGTGTGCGATTTCGCGCGGGGGCTGGAATTCGTTCGCGTGCCGCATGAATGGCGATGGCGGCAGAGGTTGGCAAAGTGAGGCGGCCGGTGGTCGGCCACCCGCTTTCGGCTTTCGGCCAGCGCCGCGCTACGCAGCCATCCACGCCGGCAACCGCCCGCCGACCCAGTCAGCCGCCTGCTCGTAGCCGCGTGCAAGCTGCAACACGGCGAGATCAGCGCGCGGACGCCCGATCAGCTGCATCCCCATCGGCAGCCCCGCGTCGTTGAAGCCGACCGGCACGCTGATCACCGGGCAGCCGGCCAGCGTCCACGGCACGACCGTTTCCATCCAGCGGTGATAGGTATCCATCGCACGGCCCGCGATCTCCTTCGGCCAGCGCTGGTCGACGTCGAACGGGAACACCTGCGCGGTCGGCGCCGCGATGAAGTCGTAGCGGTCGAAGAAGCTGAGCACGGCCTGATGCCACGCGGTGCGCTCGACGCTCGCGTCGAACACGGCCGCACCCTGCATCGCGAGCAGCCCCTCGACCTCGTAGATCGCCTCGGGCTTCAGCAGCGCGCGCCGCGCCGGGTCGCGATAGTGCGCAAGCAGCCCGCCGCCGGACAGCAGGTGCCGGTGCGCGAGCCACAGGCGCCAGATCCGGTCGGGCGCGAACGCCGGCAACGCAGCATCGACGTCGCAGCCGATCTCGCGCAGCGTCGCCAGCCCCTGCTCGCACAGCGCGAGCACGCCCGCCTCGGTCGCGAGATAGCCGTTCCAGTCGCCGACCCACGCGATGCGCTTGCCGCGCAGATCGGCGTCGAGCGGCTGCGCGAACACGGCCGGATCGTCCGCGAGCGACAGCGGATCGTTGCGGTCGTAGCCCGCCTGGATCGCGAGCAGTTGCGCGACGTCGCCGACCGTACGGCCCATCGGCCCTTCGATGCCGAGCTGCTGCACGAACACGTCGACGCCCGGCCAACGCGGCACGCGGCCCTGCGACGGACGGAAGCCGTAGATATTGCAGAACGCGGCCGGATTGCGCAGCGAGCCGCCGAAATCGCTGCCGTCCGCCACCGGCAGCATCCGCGACGCAAGCGCCGCCGCCGTGCCGCCGCTGCTGCCGCCCGCGCTCTTCGTCAGGTCGTACGGGTTGCGCGTCGCGCCGTACACCTCGTTGAACGTATGCGAGCCGAGCCCGAATTCGGGCGTGTTGGTCTTGCCGATGAAGATCGCGCCGGCTGCGCGCATCCGCGCCACGCCCACGGAATCGGCCTGCGGCACGTTTTCGCGGAAGATCGGCGAGCCGTAGGTCGTCCGCAGCCCCTTCGTCATCGCCAGATCCTTCGGCGCCTGCGGCATCCCGTGCATCCAGCCGTGGTACTCGCCGCGCGCCAGTGCGGCATCCTTTTCCGCGGCTTCGGCGAGCAGCGCGTCGCGATCGCGCAGCGCGACGATCGCGTTGACCGCGCCGTTCACGCGCTCGACGTGATCGAGGTACGCGCGCATCGTCTCGACGCACGACACGGCCTTGCCGCGGATCGCCGACGCGAGCTCGCCCGCCGACAGGCGCACGATCGGGTCGACGGGGATGGAAGCGGGAGCGAGAAGCTGCGGGGCGCCGTGCGGCATGCGGAGTCTCCTGGAATCGGAATGGAATGGCGGGCCGCATGGCGGCGGTCGCGCCCGAACCGGCCGGGAGCGGCCGCGCCGCGGCCGATGCACTACTCTACGCGACGCCGGATCGGCGACCTCCGATATTTTCCGCCGCGATTCATTGCGGTTCCGACTGAATCGGGGCGGCGGGCCACGCTTCGCGCGCGCTGCTCAGGTCGATGAAATCGTTTATGCGCATAAACTTAAATTTCTTATATTTCTATTAGGCGCGGCACGACGCGGCACGTGTTGACGACATTTTTACGCGGTCGTCCGTTCTCTTTAGATCGTTCGGTTCGGCGGCACGCTACGCTGGAATCATCTCGTTTCCTGGACAACGTCCATGCTCAAGCTGCTGGTTCCGGTCGGCCACTCTCCCCGCTCGCTTCAGGCGGTTCGCCACGCGACGTTCCTGTATCGCGAACGATGCGCGTCGGAAATCGTGCTGATCAACGTCCAGGCGCCGCTCGAATCGACGCGGCTGGAGGCCTACTATCCGCTGTCGCGGCTGCGTTCGATCGAGGAGAAGTTCGCGTCCGACGATCTGGCCATGGCCGAGCGGATCCTGCGGGAAGCCGGCGTCCAGTACAGCGTCGTGATGAAGGTCGGCCCGGTGGCCGATACGATCGCGTCCGTGGCAGCCGAGACGGGTTGCGACGAGATCGTGGTCGTCGCGCCGCGGCACGATCCGTTGCATGCGCTGATGTCGGTGTTCCGCCGCAGCGTGATGAGCCGGCTGGTGCGGATTTCGAATGTGCCGGTGACGGCCGTGCAATGACGGGATGACGCGCGGCGACGCGTCGAAGGCCCGTTCGCTGACGGGCCCCGGGTTTGCAACGAGCGGTGCGACACGTGTGCCGTTACCGCTCACCCGTGTTGCATCGGCGTTCATGCAGCGCTTAGTCGATGACCTTGCGCCAGAACACGAAATAGGCGGCGGCCGAAGACGCAACGAGCAGGATGGCCCACAGCGGGGCGAGGCTGATCAGGACGGAAGAGACGTTAAGCATTTGGATTCCTCACTAATTCGACAGCGATGTTCAACACGCACCTGCTTGCCGGAACCGATGCATGCCTCCGCGATCGCGTTCCGTCAAATCATGCATTCATGCTATCGCTTTGAACGGCTGCGCGACCGCCCCCTTCCGTCCGTAACCTGACATTCGTCAAACTCCCGTGAATCGCGCGCCTGTCGCGCAAAAAACCGTCGCACGCATGTGTCGCCGTGCGTCTGGTTGCGCCTGCCACGCGCATAGAAACCGCGCGTTCCCTCCTCCCGCAAACCGCGAAAACGGGACAGGATCACCCGCCGCGCCGTTATTTCAGCAGACGTTTACCGGGGGAACCCCCAAGTGCTTCGTCGAACGGGTCCGCGTTACGCTTGAGCCACGAGGAGACGAACCATGAGACGAGCCGTACATATCGCTGTTTTCGCGCTGCTGGCGTATCTCATTGGCGATCGCGCGATCCTGCACGCGCAGGGCCGCGACACCAGTCCGCTCGCGTGCGAACAAGGCGCCGCGCAAGTGAAGGTCGATGCGCTCGGCCGCGGTTTCGGCGAGGCCGCTGCCAGCAGCCAGAGCGAGGCGTTCATGTCGGGCTGCCTGGTGACGGGGCGCGGCAACCAGGACGTCGCGCTGGCGAACCGCTGATGGGCGTCCGGTGACGCGCAGGCCGCGTTCGGGTCACGACAGCCGAGGCAGAGCCACACACGCCCGCATCCATTCCCGCTTGTCGATCGATGTCGCGACGCATGTCACGGCTGGGACGGTGGTCACACCGAACGTCCGCGCGTAACCTGCATCGCGGCGGGGAAGATGCGTCGACATCGAGCCGATCGGAGCATCCTTGCCGTATGGCACGCACCAGACGTTCAACCGGCCGCATTCCCGGCCGCCGCGTCGAGACCCCGCTTCATCTCCAACGACACCCCACCCAACGATGAGCCACGCACACACCGAGTTGATCCAGCGCTTCTACACGGCGTTCCAGCAGCGCGACATCGACGGGATGCTCGCCTGCTATGCCGATGACATCGTGTTCAGCGATCCCGCATTCGGCGAGTTGCGCGGCGACCTCGCACGCGACATGTGGCGCATGCTGGTCGCGCGGGCGCAGGATTTTTCATTGACGTTCGGCGAAGTCGCCGCGGATCAACAGGCCGGACGCGCCGAGTGGATCGCCCAGTACCGCTTCACCGCGACCGGCCGGATGGTGGTCAACCGGATCGACGCGCGGTTCCGGTTTCGCGACGGACGCATCGTCGAGCATCGCGACAGCTTCGACCTGTGGCGCTGGGCGCGTCAGGCGCTTGGGCTGAAAGGCGCCCTGCTCGGCTGGACGCCTTTCGTGCAACGCGCGATCCGCGCGCAGGCACGGAAGAACCTCGACGCATATCGCGCCAGGCGGAAATAGCACTCACCGTCAAGGCTTCATCGTCGCGTTGATCAGGTCGTGAGCCAGGTCCGGCCGAATGCCGTCCGGATTCTTCAGGCCGTTCTGGCGATACCAGCTTTCGTCGGCTTCGGGATGCGGGCCGACGAGCCCGACGCGCCCCTTGCCATAGCGATAGGTCGCCGCCGCGATGTCGCGGTTCGGATAAGTCGCCAGCACGACCGCGCCGGGGGCGGCCGGGAGCATCGCGCCGTCCTGGAAATAGATCCAGCGTTTTTTCCCGCGCCAGACCACCGGCGTCACCGTGTCCGCGATCCCATGCAGCGTCGAGCCCGGCCGGCCGACCTCGGAGTCGAACTCGCCGGCGACCAGCCCGAAACCCGGGTCGCCCGCGAGGTAGGCGCCCATGCAGATACCCAGGTAGCGCCCGCCGTTCGATACGTAATGCCGCACGGCCCTGATCGAATTTTTCCCGATGCTGGCCACCGCACCGGGAATGTCCTGCCCGCCGCCCGGCTGGACATAGAGCGCGGCGCCGGCCAGGACGGCGGGCGTGATCTTGAGTTTCTCCGCCGGCCCGACGTAGATCACCCGGAACTGATGGTCCGATTCCCGCAGGCGCTGCGCAATCGTCTCCGGGCAGCCATCGCACGCGGCCGGGCCACGATAGACCAATGCGACAGGACGGCTGGCGGAGCGATGCGTGTCGTCGTCAGTCGCGGCCGCATGAGCGACCGACGACGCAACGAGCGACAACACCACGAAAATCGATTCTCTGAATCGCATGTTCTTGATCGACAGGATTGGAGGGCGCATGGTCGTTCATGACGAAGCGATGCTCGCCCCGCCTTTTGAAACCCGATTGAAAGTCGCGTGCAATAGAGCGTAGGCGCGCGAAAGCGGCCGGTGTGTAACGTTTCTTGCGCGCTTGTGCAGATATATGCGCCACCGCCAACCGGGTTCCTGGCGCTTCGTTACCGGTAGCACACCTCGCCGGTCGCGGCCTCGAACGGTTCGCGCCGGTTCACATGACTGCAGCCAAAGCCGGCGACGGAAGCACCTGATGCGAACGGACGATCCCGGGGCGCAGTCGAGCCCACCACCGCCCCACCGCCCTCCAAGCGTCCCGGCGGCAACCGGAACCACCCGCGACACCGCGCCCGCACGCACGCCCATCCGCGCCTCCGCCACACGTCCGAAACGACCGACTCCCCCGCGCCGCCTCGCTTTCCCGCGCGCTAACCGCAACTCTTATATAAGACATAAGACATTTGACGTTAAAGATCATTGAGATTAGAATCCCGCTGCAAAGCAGTGTCTGGAACAGCCCCGGAGTGCCGGCAAGGCCTTCCCCTCAAACGCAATATCAGCAGGTCTCCCCATGCTTGAAAACTTTCGTGCTCACGTGGCCGCCCGCGCCGCGCTCGGTATTCCTCCCCTGCCGCTGACGGCTCAGCAGACCGCCGAACTGGTGGAACTGCTGACGAACCCGCCCGCCGGCGAAGAGCAGACGCTGCTCGACCTGATCACCCATCGCGTGCCTGCCGGCGTCGACGAAGCCGCCCGCGTGAAGGCCGGCTTCCTGGCCGCCGTGGCCAAGGGCGAGACCGCCTGCTCGCTGATCTCGCGCGAACGCGCGACCGAACTGCTCGGCACGATGCTGGGCGGCTACAACATCCAGCCGCTGATCGAGCTGCTGTCCGATGAAGCCGTCGCTGCCGTGGCCGCTGACGCACTGAAGAAAACCCTGCTGATGTTCGACCAGTTCCATGACGTCAAGGAACTCGCCGACAAGGGCAACGCGCACGCGAAGGCCGTGCTGCAGAGCTGGGCCGACGCCGAATGGTTCACGAGCCGTCCGGAAGTGCCGCAAAGCCTGACCATCACCGTGTTCAAGGTGACGGGCGAAACCAACACCGACGACCTGTCGCCGGCCCCGGACGCCACCACCCGCCCGGACATCCCGATGCACGCGCTGGCGATGCTGAAGAACGCACGCCCGGGCATCACGCCGGAAGAAGACGGCAAGCGCGGCCCGGTCAAGTTCATCGAATCGCTGAAGGAAAAGGGTCACCTGGTCGCCTACGTGGGCGACGTGGTCGGCACCGGCTCCTCGCGCAAGTCGGCCACCAACTCGGTGCTGTGGTTCACCGGCGAAGACATCCCGTTCGTGCCGAACAAGCGCTTCGGCGGCGTGTGCCTCGGCGGCAAGATCGCCCCGATCTTCTACAACACGATGGAAGACGCCGGCGCGCTGCCGATCGAACTCGACGTGTCGCAGATGGAAATGGGCGACGTGGTCGAACTGCGCCCGTACGAAGGCAAGGCGCTGAAGGACGGCAAGGTCATCGCCGAATTCCAGGTCAAGTCCGACGTGCTGTTCGACGAAGTGCGCGCCGGCGGCCGCATTCCGCTGATCATCGGCCGCGGCCTGACCGCGAAGGCACGTGAAGCGCTCGGCCTCGCGCCGTCGACGCTGTTCCGCCTGCCGCACCAGCCGGCCGACAGCGGCAAGGGCTTCTCGCTCGCGCAGAAGATGGTCGGCCGTGCATGCGGTCTGCCGGAAGGCCAGGGCGTGCGCCCGGGCACGTACTGCGAACCGAAGATGACCTCGGTCGGCTCGCAGGACACCACGGGCCCGATGACCCGCGACGAACTGAAGGATCTCGCGTGCCTCGGCTTCTCGGCCGACCTCGTGATGCAGTCGTTCTGCCACACCGCCGCTTATCCGAAGCCGGTCGACGTGAAAACGCACCAGACGCTGCCGAACTTCATCAGCACGCGCGGCGGTATCGCGCTGCGCCCGGGCGACGGCGTGATCCACTCGTGGCTGAACCGCATGCTGCTGCCCGACACCGTCGGCACCGGCGGCGATTCGCACACGCGCTTCCCGATCGGCATCAGCTTCCCGGCAGGTTCGGGCCTGGTCGCGTTCGCGGCCGCCACCGGCACGATGCCGCTGGACATGCCGGAATCGGTGCTGGTCCGCTTCAAGGGCAAGATGCAGCCGGGCGTCACGCTGCGTGACCTCGTCAACGCGATTCCGCTGTACGCGATCAAGCAAGGCATGCTGACGGTCGCCAAGCAAGGCAAGAAGAACATCTTCTCGGGCCGCATCCTCGAAATCGAAGGCCTGCCCGACCTGAAGGTCGAGCAAGCGTTCGAGCTGTCGGATGCGTCGGCCGAGCGTTCGGCAGCCGGTTGCTCGGTGCACCTGAACAAGGAACCGATCATCGAGTACCTGAACAGCAACATCACGCTGCTGAAGTGGATGATCGCGCAGGGCTACCAGGATCCGCGCAGCCTGCAGCGCCGTATCCAGGCGATGGAGCAGTGGCTGGCCGACCCGCAACTGCTGTCGCCGGATGCCGACGCCGAGTACGCGGCCGTCATCGAGATCGACCTCGCCGACATCCACGAGCCGATCGTCGCGTGCCCGAACGACCCGGACGACGTGAAGACGCTGTCGGACGTCGCAGGCGCGAAGATCGACGAAGTGTTCATCGGCTCGTGCATGACCAACATCGGTCACTTCCGTGCCGCGTCGAAGCTGCTCGAAGGCAAGCGCGACATCCCGGTCAAGCTGTGGGTCGCGCCGCCGACCAAGATGGACCAGAAGCAACTGACCGAAGAAGGCCACTACGGCGTGTTCGGCACGGCCGGTGCGCGTACCGAAATGCCGGGCTGCTCGCTGTGTATGGGTAACCAGGCTCAGGTGCGCGAAGGCGCGACGGTCATGTCGACGTCGACCCGCAACTTCCCGAACCGTCTCGGCAAGAACACGAACGTGTATCTCGGCTCGGCGGAACTGGCGGCGATCTGCTCGCGCCTGGGCAAGATCCCGACCAAGGAAGAGTACATGGCCGACATGGGCGTGCTCAACGCGAACGGCGACCAGATCTACAAGTACATGAACTTCGACCAGATCGAAGACTTCAAGGAAGTGGCCGACACCGTGCAGATGTAAGCACGCGGAGCGGGCTGCGACGGGCGGTTGACGTCGCAGCACACCACGCAATGGCGTCGCAGGCTGAATGCCCGCGGCGCCATTTTTTTATGCGGTTTCGAAACAAGCCACTCCGGAGATAGCGGGAAAGCCGCGATGACCGGCGTTTCCACCGCTGCGTCGCGACGCTCACGCGCCCTCGCCGCCCGGCTCGCGGCGGATCACCAGTTCGTTGAAGCCGGTGTGCGGGTCGGGTTCGCGCGCAAAGCGATGCCCGGGCAACACGGCCAGCAGGATCTCGGCGGTCGTGCGCACCACGCAGCCGCTCGCGACATGGCCGCCCGTCACGCGGCCGGCCGCATCCGAGATCGACATATGCAGATGCGCGCCGTCCGGTGATACCGAGCCGGCCAGCGTCAGGATTTCGAGGTCACCGCGCAACTCGGTCGGCACGTCGGCCCCGGCAAAGCGCAGCTGCGCGACGCTCAGGCTGCCGATGCCCTGGATCACGAATGCCGCGTGCGCGTCGTGCTGACGCAATGCATGCTCGATCGACGCGCGCAGGTCGTCGCCGGGGGAAAGACGCAGAGGGTGGGCTTGCATGGTCGAGCACCTGCCGATGGAGGATGGTGTCGGCCAAGGGTACGTTCGCGCCGTGAATCCGGCAAGTCACCCGCGCCGGTCGCTCGCCAGCAACCCGTACAGCGCGCTGTCCGACACTTCGTCGCCGACGATCCAGCGTTCGCGCAGCAGCCCTTCCCGCACGAAGCCCAGCCGTTCGAGCAGCCCCGCGGACGCGACGTTGCGCGGATCGATATCGGCCTCGAGCCGGTTCAGCCGCAGCGCGCCGAACGCGTGGTCGATCATGGCCGATGCCGCCTCGCGCATGTATCCGCCGCGCCAGTACTTCCGCCGCAGGCTGAAGCCGATCTCGGCGCGCCGGCATTGCTCGTTCGCATGGAACAGCGCGCATTCGCCGAGCGCTTCGCCGGTTTCCCGCAATTCGAGCACGCAGGCCAGACTCTCCCCGCTCGCGGACGTCTGCACGTTGCGCGCGACGCGCGCGTCGGCCTGCTCGATATGCGTCATCGGCGAGAACGAGAAATAGCGCATCGCTTCCGCATCCGACCAGATCTCGAAGAACGCATGCGCATCGGCTTCGCGCAGCGGCCGCAGGACGAGGCGGGAGGTATCCAGCGTGACGGGTTCGAACAGGGGCATGGCGACGGTCGGTCTAAAAACGGGATCGTGAATTAGAACATGCACGGCGCAAGTAGGCCATTTCGTGCATCCGCACGCCCCACACCTCCGCTGCAATCGGATCGCCGCCCAACAAAAAGGCCCGGACATCGCCCGGGCCGCTTCACCTCATCCGTTACCGCCGCCGGCGCTTATGCTTCGAGCGCTTCGAGCACCTTGCCCTTCGTCTCGATCCCGACGAAGTGCACGGTCACCGCCGCGATCAGCGGCACGATGCCGATCAGGTAGAACGCCGGCGCGAGGTTGCCGCCGATGATCGCGTGCGGCACCACCATCGGCGCGACGAACGACGCGATCTTCAGCCATGCGCTGCCGAGCCCGCAGCCCGACGCGCGGATGCTCGTCGGATACTGCTCCGGCGTATAGACGTACGCGGTAATGAACCCCGACGCCATCAACCCGAGCGACAGCGAGCAGAAGATCGACACGACGTACACCGACGACGCGTGATAGAAGCCCGCGAACGCCAGCGACAGCGCGCACAGCACGAACGACCACACGATCACCGGCTTGCGGCCGAGCTTGTCGACGAGCAGCGCCGACGCCAGCGACCCGAGCACGCCCATCACCGAGCCGATCACCGCGAGGTTCAGCGCGAGCTGCAACGGCGCGTGATAGAAGTTCTTGTAGATCGTCGGCAGCCACGTCGACAGCCCGTACTGGATGAACCCGCAGGTCGCCCACAACGTCGCCACCGCGAGCGTGCGCTTTCGATACGCGGCGCTGAACAGGTCGCTCATCTTGCGCTTCGGATGCTGGCGCACCATCTCGTCGAACGCCGCTGCCTGCGTGACCGGCGGCAACTCGCCGCGCACCGACGCTTCAAACGCACCGACCGCTCGCCCTGCTTCGGCCAGCCGCCCGCGCGACGCGAGCCAGCGCGGCGATTCCGGTACGAGACGCGTGAGCACCAGCGACAGGATCAGCGGCAGCCCGCCGACGAAGTACATGATTTCCCAGCCGAAGCGCGGCACGAGCCACGCACCGAGCGCCATCGACACGAGCAGGCCGATCGGGAACACGATCTCGTACAGCAGCACGAAACGGCCGCGGCCATGAGCGCGCGTGATCTCGTTGATGTACGTCGCGGCGACCGGCAGCTCGCCGCCCAGCCCCAGGCCCTGCAAAATCCGCAGCAGTACGAAGATCTCGAAGGTCGGCGCGAAGCCGCACGCGATGCTCGTGATGCCGATCACGGCCGAACTCCACGCGATCGCCTTCACGCGGCCATGCTTCTCCGCCAGCGCGGGAAACAGGAAGGCGCCGATCAGCTGGCCGATCGCGCCGGACGCGATCAGCATGCCGATCTGCGTCGGCGACAGCCCCCATTTGTGAATCAACAGCGGCAGCGTCGCCGCGATCGTGATCACGTCGAAGCCGTCGAAGAACGTCGCGGTGCCGATCAGCACGCGCGCGCGGATCTGCATCGCGTTGGCGGGAAGCCGCTCGAGCCGCGCGATGATCGCGCCGGGCGTGGAGGCGGCAGCTTCCATCGTGGCGCGACCGGCCACGACATTGTCAAAAGTGCTCATGCGGGGGGTCTCCTGTGTCTCGTCGCCCGGTCAGGCCAGTGTCTTGCTCGTGTCTGCCAGCGCTTCCGTATCCACTGCCCGGCCCTGGTTCATCCACTTGCGCGCGAGCTTCAGCTCACGTGCGTTGTTGACGGCGATGACACCTCTCACATGTCCTTCGCCTACGAAAAACAGCGTCGCGCGTCGCGCGGCAAGCTCGCCGCGCACGACGAGCTGCGCATCGGCCGGCAGATCACCGAGGATCTGCAGGTTCACGTCGTACTGATCGGACCAGAACCACGGAATCTCCGCGTACGGGGCACGCACGCCGAGCACGGCCTTCGCCGCCGCGATCGCCTGGTTCTGCGCGTTGGCCCACGACTCGAGCCGCACGCGCCGCTTCAGCCAGCCATTGTGATGGTTCGCGACGTCGCCGCACGCGAAGATCGCCGGGTCGCTCGTCGCGCCGAATTCGTCGACGACGATGCCGTCGTCGATCGCCAGCCCCGCGTCGCTCGCGAGCGACGCGTTCAGCGCGAGGCCGATGCCGGCCACCGCGAAATCGGCGTCGATCGTCGTGCCGTCGGCGAGCGTTGCACGCACCTTCGACGCGTCGTCCGGCTGCGCGTCGAGCGACGCGAGCGCCGCGCCGAGGCGGACGTCGACACCGTTCGCGCGGTGCAGGTCGAGCAGGAAATCCGACACGATCTGCGGCACCGAGCGGCCGCACAGCCGCGGCGCGCCTTCGACGACCACGGCTTCGACGCCAAGCTTGCGCGCGGTCGCCGCGACTTCGAGGCCGATCCAGCCGCCGCCGATCACGAGCACGCGCCGGCTTGCGCGCAGCTTCTCGCCGAGCGCCGCCGCTTCGTCGAGCGTGCGCAGGTAATGCAGGTTCGGGGTCCTCACGAGTGCGTCCGGCAGGCGGCGCGACGTGCCGCCGGTCGCGATCACGAGACGGTCGTATTCGATCTCGCGGCCGCTTTCGGTCGTCACGACGCGGCGCGCACGGTCGATCGATGCGGCGCGCTCCGGCTGCCACGCCTCGACGTTCAGCGCATCGAATTCGTCCGGACGCACGACGCGCACGGTTTCGATGTCGGCGTCCCCGGCCAGCACGGCCTTCGACAGCGGCGGGCGCTCGTACGGCAGATGCGGTTCGTCAGCGATCATCACGAGGCGGCCCGCAAAGCCTTCCGCGCGCAGTGTCTTCAACACCCAGCCGGCGGCCTGGCCGCCGCCGATCACGACGACCGTGCCGGGCGCGGCATGCACCTGTGCATTCCCTTCGCTCATGATTTTCGCTCCGTCATGAACTTGCCTTCCGGCGCCTTCGCGTTCTTCTGCCGGCGCGTATTGCCGTCGAGACCGCCGTCGACGGCCCATTCGGCGAACACGGTCGGGCCCGGTTCGAACTCGCGCGGCTGCCATTCGGGCGTCAGCACGTCTTCATCCGCGTAGTACTCGATCAGCGCGCCGGCCGGGTTCTGGAAGTACCAGAAGTACGCGGACGACACCGGATGACGGCCCGGGCCGAGTTGCGTTTCCCAGCCGCAGCGGTCGATGTGCATGCCGCCGCCGAACACCTCGTGGATGTCGCGCACGGTGAACGCGACGTGGTTCAGGCCGCGTTTGCCGTTCGGCAGCGCGAGCAGGAACAGGTCGTGGTGGCCGCCGTGCGGTGCGCAACGCATGAACGCGCCGCGCCCCGGGTAACGGTCGGACGTCTCGAAGCCCAGCAGCTCGTGATAGAACTTTTCCTGCGCGTCGAGGCAGTTCGTGAAGAACACCACGTGCCCGACCTCGACCGGCTCCGCGCGCGCATAGATCGGGCTCGGCTGGTCGACGCGCAGCGTCTGGCCCCACACGTTCGACGGCGAGCCCGTGATGTCGAGTGCGCGCTTGCGCGTGACTTCGATGCGGATCGCCATCCCGTTCGGGTCGATGCAGCCGACCGCATCGTCCTGCGCGTAGTAGCCGGGCTGGCCGGCAAGCTTCGTGCGCAGCGCGTCGAGTTCCTGCCGCGTCGCGACGCCCCACGTGACTTCCCGCAGCGTCGGCCCCGCCTCGAACGCGGGCGGCAGCGACGGATCGTCGGCCTTGACGGCCAGCACGGTGCAGCCGTTCAGCGTCTCGAAGCGTGCGCGCGTGTCGTCGTGCGAGACTTCCTTCATCCCCCAGTCGGCGAAAAAGCGCCGGCAGGTCGCGAGGTCGTCGACGCCGTACGTGATCTGCTCGATTCCCAAAATGCTCATTGCGTCATTCCCCTTCGCTCAGTTCGCCCACGGCAGCGGCGCGTCGTTCAAGCCCCAGTAGAGGCTCTTCTGCTGCATGTACTCGCGGATGCCGAGACGCCCCTTCTCGCGCCCCATCCCGCTCTCCTTCCAGCCCGAGAACGGCGTGGAGATCGAAAACAGCTTGTACGTGTTGATCCAGACGGTGCCCGTCTCCAGCGCGCGCGCGAGGCACCACGCACGCTTGTAGTCGCGCGTCCAGATGCCGGCCGCCAGGCCGAACACGCTGTCGTTCGCCTGCGCGATCAGCGACGCTTCGTCGTCGAACGGCATCGCGACGAGCACGGGCCCGAAGATCTCTTCCTGGCAGATGCGTGCGCTGTTCGGCAGCCCTTCGAGAATCGTCGGCTGATAGAAGAAGCCGTTCTCGCGCCCGTCGCCCGACGGCCGCTCGCCGCCGCACAGCAGGCGGCCGCCTTCCTCGAGGCCGAGCGCCACGTAGCGCTCCACCGATTCGCGATGCTTCGCGGTGATCAACGGCCCCATCTGCGTATCGGGGCGCGTCGGGTCGCCCACGCGCAGCTTGCGTGCGCCCGCGACCAGGCGCTTCATGAATTCGTCGTACACCGAACGTTGCACGAACAACCGCGAGCCCGCGATGCACGCTTCGCCCGACGAGCTGAAGATGCCGTACAGCACGCCGTTGACCGCGTGGTCGAGATCGGCGTCGTCGCAGACGATCGTCGGCGACTTGCCGCCGAGTTCGAGCGACACGGGCATCAGCTTCTCGGCCGCGATGCGCGCGATGCCTCGGCCCACTTCGGTGCCGCCGGTGAACGACACCTTCTTCACCAGCGGATGACGCACGAGCACGTCGCCGATCACCGAGCCCTTGCCCGGCAGCACGCTCAGCACGCCCTTCGGCACGCCCGCTTCCTCGCAGATGCGCGCCAGCGCGAGCGACACGAGCGGCGTGACTTCGGCCGGCTTCAGCACCACCGCGTTGCCGCCCGCCAGCGCCGGCGCGAGCTTCTGCGCATCGGACGCGATCGGCGAATTCCACGGCGTGATCGCCGCGATCACGCCGATCGGCTCGTACACGCTCATCGTCAGGTAGTCGCCGCGCGACGGCGTCAGCTCCTCGTCGAGCGTTTCGAGGCACGCCGCGAAATAGCGGAACGTGTTCGCAGCGCTCGCCACCAGCACGCGCGTCTCGCCGATCGGCTTGCCGTTGTCGCGGCGCTGCAGGTTCGCGAGCGCCTCGTGGCGCTGCATGATCAGGTCGGCGATGCGGTACAGCACCTGCGCGCGCAGATGCGGCTTCAGCCCGGCCCAGTCGGCGCGGCGCCATGCGGCGTCGGCAGCCACGACGGCTTCGGCCGCGTCGTCCGCATTCGCGGTCGACACTTCCATGTTCAGCGACTGGTCGGCCGGATAGATGCTCGCGTAAGGCGCGCCACGGCCGCGCCGCCATTCGCCGCCGATCAGGATGTTGCCGTCGGGTACGAGGCTCGTATCGAAAGGAGTCATGTCACAAGTCCCACAAATCTGTCTCTGCACGCCCGCCCTCGCCGTGGCGCGGGCAGGCATTCAATGGCCCGGTCAGATCACGCAGCGGGCCGCGCGGTTGCGCAGCGCGCGGATCGCGCTGTACGCCGTCAGCGCGGACGTCTTCGGGTTGTCGGGCAGCGGTTTGCCGCTCATTTCCAGCGACATCTCGCCGAATGCGCCGCGCGCGGTGATGCGGTGCACGTTGCGCTCGACCGCCGGATCGGCGATCAGGCGCACGTGCGTCGCGTCGAGGCCGAGGCCCGCGAGCGCGACGGTGGCCGCGACGTTCGCATTCTTCGGATACAGGCGCGCGGCGTCGCGCGCGCTGCCTTCGAAGATCACCTTTTCCCCAGTCATCGCACGCAGGTCGCAAAGTTCCTCGGCGGGCGTGCCGAGCCAGCCGAGCGGCGGCTTGCGGCCGACGTACAACACTTCGTCGAGGCCGCCCTGCTTCGCGGACGCCAGCGCATCGATCCCGCCGATCGCGCCGGACAGCAGCGTGACCGTCGCGTCGCCTTCGTCGGCCGCCTGCGCGAGCACGTCGAGCAGCGCGAGATCGGACAGCGCGCCGATCGACGCGACCGCGCAATCGGTGCCGGCTTTCAGCAGCGGCACGACGTGATCGACGAGCGCGCTGTGGCCCGCGCATTCGAGCGCGAACTCGGGGCGGCGGGCCAGTGCGTCGACCGACGACACGACCTCCACCGCACCGCCCAGCACGCCCTGCACCGCCGCGCGCTGGTGTTCCGGCACGATCACGTGCGCGACGCGCAGCGACGCATCGTGCTCGACCGCATGGTACACGGCCGCGCCGATCGCACCGAAGCCGATCATCGCGACGTCGACGGGTGCATGGGCCCGCTTTTGCCCGTTAAGCATATTGGCGCTCCGACGGCTCTTCCTTCTTCACCGGCGGGCCCGCGAAGTTCGATGCGAACGCGCCGACCGACAGCATGTCGACCTCGACCATCACCGGGCCTGCCTTCGCCATCCCTTCGCGCACGATCGCTTCCGCCTGGTCGAGCGACGTGATCCGGTAGTGCGTGAGGCCGAAGCTCGCGCAGAACTGCGCGAAGTCGGGCTGGTGCAGCTGCACGAAGCAGCGGCGGCCACCGTAGTGCGCGTCCTGGATGTTGCGGATCACGCCGTAGCACTGGTCGTTCATCAGCACGATCATCACGTTCGCGTTTTCCTGCACGGCCGTGACGAGCTCGCCGACGTTGACCATCAGCCCGCCGTCGCCGACGAGGCACACCGTCTTCGCCGCCGCACCCGCCAGCGCCGCGCCGATGCCCATCTGGATGCCCTGGCCGATGCCGCCGCCGAGCGCATGCACGCCGGAGCGCGGCTCGAAGATCTTCAGCAGGCGGTTGCCCCACGTGCTGTTCGAGATCGTCACGTCGCGCACCCAGTTGTAGTCGCGGCCGACCGCGCCCTGCAGCGTATCGACGAGCTGCTTGTACGGCCCGAGGCCCTTTGACACGTCGGCCACCGCCTGCTCGCGGGCGGCCGCGAGATCGGACGCGAACTGCGGATCGACCGACAGGCGGCCCTCGAGACGGTCGGCCAGCTCAGCCAGCACACGCTTCGAATCGCCGTGCACGAACAATTCGTTGCGATAGCCGCGGTTGTCGGCAAGCGCGTCGGCGTCGATGCGGAACAGCGGCTGCGGCAGCGCGAGCTTGTACTTCAGCGTTTCGTTGCCGCGCAGGCGCGAGCCGACGACGACGAGCGCATCGCAGGTCTTGTAGAACGCTTCGACGGACGCGTGCACGTTGAACGCGCCGAGCGTCGCCGGGTGATCTTCGGGCAGCACGCCGCGGCCCTGCACGCTCGTCACGACGCCGAAGCCGAGCTTCACGAGGCGCTCGACTTCCTCGCGTGCATGGCGCGCGCCGCCGCCGAGCCACAGCAGCGGACGGCGCTTGGCCGCGAGGGCATCGGCGAGCTTCGCGACGCGGGCGGTGTCGTGCTCGCGCACCGCGACGTGTGCCGGCGCGAGGTCTTCCGGCCATTCGATTTCAGCGGCCTGGATGTCGATCGGAATTTCGACCGACACGGGGCCCGTCGGCGCGGTCTGCGCGATGCGCACGGCTTCGCGGATCGTCGGCAGCACGGTTTCGACGGTACGCACGCGGAACGCGGCCTTCGAGATCGAATGCAGCATCGACAGCTGGTCCGGCGCTTCGTGGATGTACGCGAGATCCTGGTCGAGGTACGGCGTCTCGATCTGCCCGGTGACGTGCAGCAGCGCGGTGCCGGCCGTCAGCGCCTCGACCATCGCGCCGGCCGCGTTGCCCGCCGCCGTGCCCGTGCTCGTGAACGCGACGCCGAGGCCGCCCGACACGCGGGCCAGGCCGTCGGCCATGTTCAACGCGCCGGCTTCGCCGCGTGCACCGACATACCGGATGTTGCCGCGCGAATTGATCGCGTCGAGGATCGGCATGTTGTGGATCGAGATGACACCGAATGCGGTCTTCACGCCGCACTGCTCGAGAAAGGCGGCAATCAGCTCGCCAACCGTGGTTTTTTTAGACATGGCGTGCAAAGCCTCCAGAAACGTCGATATGGCTGCCCGTCGTGTACGACGACAGATGCGTTGCGAGATAAAAGAGTGCCCAGGCGGCCTCGTCAGGCTTGCCGAAGCGGTTCAGCGGAATGTTCTTCGTGCGGGCGATCGCGCCCGTCCAGTCCTCCCAGCTTTCACCGGACTGCGCCTGCGTTTCGTAACGGCGGCGCCACTGGCCCGACTCGACGATGCCGATCAGGATCGAGTTCACGCGGATGCGCTGCGGCGCGAGTTCGGTCGCGAGCGACTTCACGAGGCTCAGCACGCCCGCGCGCGCCGACGACGTCGCGACCATGTGCGGCTCCGGCTGCAGTGCGAGCAACGAGTTCACGCAGGTGATCGTCGGCGCGGCCGCATCGCGCAGCAGCGGCAGGAACGCGCGCGTCGGGCGAATGATGCTGAAGTACTTCAGTTCGAGTTCTTCGCGCCACGCGTCGTCGGTCGTGTCGGCGAAGGTCGACACGCGGCCCTGGCCGGCGTTGTTGACCAGCATGTCGGCGCGGCCGAAACGCGTCGATACGGCTTGCGCGAACGTGGCCACATCCTGCTCGTCGAGCACGTTGCAGCGTGCGGCGAGCAGTTGCGCGCCCGGATACTTTTCAACGAGCATCGCTTCGGCGCGTGCGAGGCGTTCGTTGTCGCGGCCGCAGATTGCGACCGATGCGCCCGCCTGCAGGAACCGTTCGGCCGTCGCGAGGCCGATGCCGGACGAACCGCCCGTCACCACCGCTACCTGCCTGGTCAGATCGATCTGAATCATCGGAGTCCTAAAGCCTTCAAAAACGTGTGCTCGTCATCCGAGCGGTAATTGAGCCGCCGCGACAGTTCCGCCGCCGCGCGCTGTACCTTGTCGATCAGGCCGTCCGCGATCAGCGCCGCGTCGATTTCCGGCCTCGGCACCGTCACCGTGATGCACGCAACGATCCGCTGGGTCTCGTTACGCACCGGCGCGGTGACCACCGAGATGCCGCGCTCGAACGACGAATTGCTGACGCCGTAGCCGCGCAGCGCATCCTCGCGGATCACTTCGTACAGCGCGTCGACCGTTTCCGGCGTTGCGTTCGTCATCCGGTTCAGCGCGCCTTCCGGATACAGCGCATGCAGTTCCTTCAGCGACAGGTCGCCCATCAGCACGTGACCGTGGGTCGTCGCATGCGCGGGCAAGCGCGTGCCGACGTTCACGCGGATCGAGCTGAACACCGGCGCCTGGCTCTGCGCCTTCGCGACGAACACGACGTCGCGGCCGTCGCGGATCACGATGTGCGTCGTGAAGCCGGTTGCATCGCGCAGGCTCTCGATCACGGGCAGGCCGAGATCGGTCAGCTCCAGCGAGCTCAGGTATTCGAAGCCGAGCCGCAGCACGGCGATGCCGAGCTTGTAGTTGCGATCCTTGTCCGCGCGCTCGAGGAAGCCGAGCGATTCGAGCGTCTGCAGCAGACGGAACACCGTCGTGCGCGGAATGCCGAGCCGCTTCGACAATTCGGGCGCGCCGAGCACGGGCTCGCGCGGCGAGAATTCGGCGAGAATCCGCAGCCCGCGTTCGAGGCCGGGGACCACGTAGCTGGCTTCGGCCTTGCCGTTTTCGGTATCGGGTTGTTGCAGCGGTTCGGTCATGCCAGTCCCCGCTGTGGGTCGCACTGACGGCAGAACGTGTCGATCAGCGCGGAATAGACGGCCGGTGCTTCCACGTAGCCCGCATGGCCTGCTTGCGGAATCACCTGCAGCCCGACGTGCGCGGCCGCGGCAATCCGCTCGCATGCAGCAGGCGGCGTGATCGCGTCGTTCGCGCCGACGGCCACGGCCGTGCGGCCGCGAAAGCCGGCGAGATCGGTGGCGAGATCGGCGTTCGCAAGCAGATGCGTGGCCTGCGCGTAGCCGGCCGGCACGATGCGCGCCATGTTCCACCGCACCCACGCACGCGCATCCTCGTTCGCGAAACCGGACAGCATGTTGCCGCTGCGCTGCTCGGCGAGCCCGGCCGGGCCGAGTTCGGCGAGCATCGCGAGCCGCGCGTCGCGGCGCGATTCGCGCGTTTCAGCCGGTGCGCTGCCGTAGCCGCCCGCGGGCGACACCAGCAGCAGGCCGGCGATCCGCGCGGGCATCACGCGGACGAGACCGCCCGCGATGATCGCGCCGAGCGAATGACCGACCAGCACGCAGCGTTCGATGCCGAGTGCCTCGAGCCACGCGTTCAGCGATGCCGCGTAATCGGCGGCGGTCGGCGACGCGCCGTGCACCGGCGTCGACACGCCGTAACCGGGCGCATCCCACGCGAGCACGCGCCGCGATGCGCCGAGCGTGTCGAGCTGGCGGACCCACGATGCGGCGCCCGAGCCGATGCCGTGCAGCAGCACGACGGGCAGCGCACGGCCTGCATGCTGCGCGCCGGCCTCGCGATAACCGATCGTGCCCGCCGCGCCGGCCGCGCAACGCTGTTCGGGAAACTGCCCGAGCAGCGCGGCGAACGCCGCGGTGCGGTCGCGTTCACGTTTGTCGATGACACTCATTGCTTCACCTGCTCCGTCTCAGCGCTTGATCTTCGCGAGCGGCGAATCGGGCGGATAGGTCGGCGTGACCGGCTTCGGCGAACCGAGCATCACGCACATCAGCGCGTCTTCCTCGCCGATGTTGATTTCCGTGCGATACACGCCCGGCGGCACCGAGATCAGGTCGCGCTCGCCGAGGATCGCTTCCCACGTCTCGCCGTCACGCTCGCAGATCACCTTCATCTTGCCGCGCAGCACGAAGAAGATTTCCTCGACGTCCATGTGGATGTGGCTCGGGCCGATGTTGCCGGCCGGGATGACCATCGTCGAGAACGTGAAGCCGCCGGCCGGCACCGTGTTGACGTCCTTCGCGACGCCCGTGCCGCCCGTGCCGACGTAGCGCATCTGCGCACGGCGGTACTTCGGGTCGTAGTCGGCCTGGAACTTCAGTGCGTCCCAGTCGTAGCGACGGGTTGCGTAGCGCGCCACGCGCCCTTCCATCCAGTCGTTGAAGCTTGCGCCTTCCGGCTGGTCCCACGACTTGCGTTCGAGATCGGCGTCCGCCATCGTCCTCTCCTTCATCAGAGTGAAAACTTCAATTCAATCAATTCATCACGAAGCCGCCGTTCACCGGCAGCAGTTGACCCGTCACGAAGCGCGCGCCGTCCGACAGCAGGAACAGCACGGGGCCCGTCACGTCGTCGGGCACCTGCGCACGCGTCAGCGCGCGGCCCTGCAGGTAGAACGCATGGCGCTCGGCCGGCACGTAGGCGGTCGCCTCGACCTCGGTCAGCCCCGGCGCGATCGCATTGACCGTCACGCCGTGCGCGCCGAACTCGCGTGCCTGCGCATGCGTCATCGCGATCACCGCGCCCTTGCTCGCGACGTACGCGAGCAGCTTCGGCGCGCCCCACAGCGCGGTGTCCGACGCGAGGTTCACGATCGCGCCGCGGCCCGACTGCGCGAGATACGGCAGCGCCGCATTGCTGACGAGCCACACGCCGCGCACGTTCACGTTCATCACGGCGTCCCACGTCGACACGTCGAGTTCGGTCGACAGCTTGCCGCCCGAGTTCGTGATCGCCGCGTTGTTGATCAGCGCATCGACGCCGCCGAGCGCCGCCGCGCCCTGCGCGACGAACGCGGTGACGCTCGCCGGATCGGCGAGATCGAGCGCGAAGCAATGCACGACATGGCCGGCTTCGGCGAGTTGCGCGGCCAGCGCGCGGCCTTCGTCGGCCAGCACGTCGCCGAACGCGACCTGCGCGCCCGCTTCGACGAGCGCCTTCACGAACGCCGCGCCGAGCCCGCGCGCGCCGCCCGTCACGAGCACGCGGCGCCCAGCGAGCGACACGACCGGAGCGCGCTCAGCCATTTGCCGGCTCCGAGGCGGCCTGCGCCTGCGCCGTGCGATGTGCGTCGAGCGCCGCAAGATGCTCCTGCGCACGGGTGCGCAGCATCCGGCGCACGCGCGTCATGCCGACGTCGTGCTGGTACAGGTATTCGTGATCGCGCGCATTCGGCGCGAGGCTTTCGAGGACGTAGCGGTCCTGCTCGAGCACGTCCCAGTGCAGGCCCTCGAGGCGGTTGCGGTACATGAAGCGCCACACGTCGCGCTGCCAGCCGCTGACCTTGCGCGTGCGCCAGAAATAGACCTGGCAGTTGTCGCCGTCGACCGGCGTCGCGAAGCCGATGATCCCGAAGTTGCCGCCCGGGCCGAACTTCTGCTTGTACGGGATCGCGAGGCGCATCCACAGGCAGCCCGTCTCACCGAGCTCGACCCAGTCGAAGTTCACGTCGCGCTGGCCGATCTTCTCGAACATCAGGCCCGTTTCCGTCTTGCGCACGCGCATGTCGGCCTGCTTGTCGCCTTCGGCCATCGAGTGCGAGGTGGCATGCAGGTACGCGCCGTGCATCGGGTCCATTACGTTGTCGATCGCGTACTGGTAATTGCACTTCCAGTTCGACACGCACAGGAAGTGGCCGTACGCGTCGTCGACCAGTTCCTCGGGCAGGTTCAGCGGCGCCGGCTCGCCGTGCGCTTCGTCGCCGAACCACAGGAAGATCGCGCCGGCCTTCTCCTCGACCGGATACGACTTCACGCACTTCGTGCCTTCGAGCGGACAGTTCGATACGGCCGGCACGCGGTTGACCGTGCCGCCGCCGTCGACTTCGATGCCGTGATACCAGCACGCGATGTTGCCGCCGAGGTTCCAGCCGAGCGACAGGCGTGCGCCGCGGTGCGGGCAGCGATCCTCGAGCGCGTGGACCTTGCCGTCGTGATCGCGCCACAGCACGATCTGCTCGGACAGGCGCGTGAGGCCGACCGGTGCATTCGACACCTGCCAGCTCGGCGCGACGGGATACCAGTAGTTCTTGATGCCGCGGTCGAGATAGGCACGGACCGGGTCGTGTTGTGCTGCGTGTTGTTCGGGGGACGTCATCAGTGTGCTCCGGATGCGGTTGTCGTCAGGTCGGCGGTCGGCGCTTACGCGGTCATTCCGCGAGCGAGGCCATTTCGGCGCGGAAGCGCTCAGGTGTCCAGACCGTGCCGTCCGGCGCGCGGAAGCCGATGCGGTTCAGGCCCGCGACGACCTCGTCCAGCTCGGTCGCGCCGGCTTCGAACACGCGTTCGAGCGCATCGCCGAGGTCGTTTTCATACTGGGTCGGGGCGGCCTTGCGGTTCTGCCAGACCTGGTTCTCGACCTGGCCGGGGATCTCGATCTGCCCCTTGCCCGCGACGTTGTTCGGCTGCGGCGCCACCCACGGCTTCAGGAAGGGATTGAAATTCACGGTCGCTTCTTTCATGTCACTCCACCTTGATCTGGATTTCCTCGCCGGCGAGCCGCACCGCGTACTGCTTCAGTGCGCGTCCGCCCGGACCCTTCAGGCATTCGCCCGTCTTGATGTCGAACACGGCCTCGTGCAGCGGGCACTCGACCGTGCCTTCGTCGACGAACCCCTGCGTCAGCAGCGCGTATGCATGCGGGCACACGTTCTCGAGCGCATACACGTCGTCGCCGACGCGGTAGATCCCGATTTCGACGCCGTCGGTCCGCTTGAACTCGATCGGCGTGTCTTCCGACAGCGCGCCGGCGTGCCCGGCGCAAACCCATTGTTCAGACATCTCACACCCTTCCTTCTGATCGACTCTCGGTTTGTTCCGATTTGTTCCATACCCGGAACAGTAGTTTATGGATGGTGATTATAGGAGCGACTTTCCACGAGTAAAACAAAAAGCTGCACGCCCTAGGGAAAACACTGACCGCCGGGTCGGCAATCACATGCGCCCACCTCACCAAATGAAATTTTTTGTTATATGACGGGGCTTTACCGGGTTTACGCGGGTTTTGCGCACCGACGCCGGGCGGCGGCCGAAAACCCATCCGTCCCGAAAAAATTATTTTTGATACGGTGCGAGACCCCCTATACTCCATTCCATCAGAGGCACACCGTTCCTTATATGGAACATACGAATGCCCACCCGATGGCGAAAACGCGCGACGGCCGGCCGTTCCCGCGCATGCCGCCACGGCACGTATTCATCAGGTTGGAGATTCAGGAGATCAAATGGTCAAGCATGCGGTAGCAGCAGCAGTGATCGGAGTAGGCGCCGTGTCGGGCGCGTGGGCGCAGAGCAGCGTGACGCTGTACGGCAGCATGGATGCGGGCGTCGCGTACGTGAACAACGTCGGCGGCCATGCGAAGTGGGCGATGATCCAGGGCAATACGCAGCCCGATCGGTGGGGCCTGAAGGGCAAGGAAGACCTCGGCGACGGCCTGTCGGCGATCTTCCAGCTCGAAAACGGCTTCTATACGAACAACGGCCAGTTCGCGACCGCGAACACGATCTGGAACCGCGCGGCCTTCGTCGGCCTCGGCTCGGAGCGCTACGGCACGCTGACGCTCGGCCGCCAGACGCCGCTGTCGTTCGATTATCTCGATCCGCTCAGCACGGCCTACCTCGCGATGAGCTGGTACGCGTTCCACCCCGGCAACATCGACGGGCTCGCCGCGACCGGCAACGTGCCGTACAACAACTCGGTCAAGTACCGCTCACCGACCTTCGCGGGCTTCTCGGCCGCGGCGACGATGGCGCTCGGCAACACGACGAACTTCTCGACCGGCAAGTCGGTCGGCGTCGCGCTGAACTATGCGAACGGGCCGTTCAAGGCGTCGGCCGTGTACTCGAACGAGCACGACCGCGCGATCCTGATCAGCACGACCGGCATCACGTCGTTCCAGGGGCAGAACACTGCGAACGGCTACACCGCGAGCAAGGTCGAGAACATCGGGGCGGGCGCGTCCTACCAGTTCGGCGACTTCCTCGTGCATGGCCTGTACACGCGCACGAAGATGCAGTCGAACGGCTTTTCGGACACGTTCCAGAGCTACGACGCCGGTGTGAACTACCGCAGCAGCGCGTTCAACACGATCGCGGGCGGCGCGGCGACCACGACGCTGGCCGGCCGCCGCTGGACGCAGGTCGAGCTCGGCGACATCTATGCGCTGTCGAAGCGCACGCAGCTTTACGCGAACGTGTTGTACGAGCACGGTTCGGGCGGTGCAAAGGCCGCTTTCTTCACGGCAGGTGTGTCGAGCACGGCGAACCAGGTGATCGTGCTCACCGGGATCCACCACTCGTTCTGAACGACGTCGGGCGTGCGTCGCCTGAAACGACAAAAGCGGCCCGCGGGCCGCTTTTGTCATTCGCATATGGCATTTCATCGCAACACTCAGAACATCGCGACCTTGTGGCGCGCGTGCGCGAAGGTCGGATCGCTTTCGAGCGGACGATAGTTCAGCCGCTGTGACAGGTCGACCGCCGCGCCGCACACGGCTTCGACGAGGCGTTCCTTCTCGCGGGCCTCGCCGATTTCCGAGCGCGGCACGGTCGCGGTGATCGCCGCGACGATCGAGCCCGAATGGTCGCGTACGGGCGCGGTCACGGCCGAAATGCCGCTCTCGAACGCCGCCTCGCTCACCGCGTAGCCGAGCCGCGCGTAATGGCGCACGCGCTCGTAAAGTTCGTCGACGGTGCCCGGCGTGCGCTCGGTGAACTGCTCGAGCCGCTTCTCCGGATAGAGCTGGCGCAGTGCGTCGCGCGTCAGGTCGCCCATCAGCACGTGGCCGTGCACGGTCGCATGCGCGGGCAGGCGCGTGCCGACGTGCACCTTCACCGAACCGAACATCGACGTATTGCTCTGCGCCTTCGCGACGAACACGACGTCACGCTGGTCGCGGATCAGCAGATGCGTCGACAGGCCGGTCGCGTCGCGCAGCCGTTCGAGCACGGGCGCGCCGAGATCGGTCAGTTCGAGCGAATTCAGGTATTCGAAGCCGAGCCGCAGCACGCCGACGCCGAGCCGGAAATAACGGTCGCCGTTCACGCGCTCGAGGAAACCGAGCGCTTCGAGCGTCTGCAGCAGGCGGAACGTGGTCGTGCGCGGAATGCCGATGCGCTTCGACAGTTCGGGCGCGCCGAGCACCGGCTCGCGCGCGGAGAATTCGGCGAGGATCCGCAGCCCGCGTTCGAGCCCCGGCACCAGATAGGACGACGCGCCGCCGGACGATTCGTCGTCGCCGGGCGCCGCGGTTTCAGGTGCGTCGCTCATCGTTGTCTTGACCATGTGGACATGGACGGCAGGAAATCATTCACGTAACAGGTCACGGATCGTCGTGGATATTCAGTCATGCTACCTCAGCGCGCACGGGGTTCACACCGCGTGCGTCGCCGCACCGCAGCATGCGGATCGCGACGCCGTGGAGAGTCAATCACGGTCGAGAGGATAGCAGCGATGGACAGCGCCACGCCATGCCGGCGCGGCCGGCAGCGCGGGAAGGCGGCCGCGTGCGCGGCAGCAGGCGCGGCAGGCAAGGCCGGGCGGCCTACAGGCGCGACAGGTGAACCCGGATGTTTGCTCGATCGTATGTGAAGCCGCCGGCCGCATCCGGCTCGAGCACGCGCGCCAGGTCGACTGCATACATCCATCCGCTGCCCAGGCGGCCACCGTTAATCGCCCGGATCCGGCTGCCGCCGACGGCGATCGCCGCATGAAAGACCGTGCCGCCGCGCGAGAAGCCGACCGCGGTTCCCGCCGGAATGCTCGCGCGCCCGTCCCATTCACCGCCGGTCTCGAAGTTGAAACGGGTTCGCCAGTGCTGGCCGATCGTGTCGAGCAGCGCGCCGGGCGCGATCATCGCATCGCTGCGCAGCAGGTACCGGACATAAGCCGCGGCGTCGTAGCAGACGCCGCCGGAAACATACTCGTTGATGTCGGCCATGCCGAACATCAGCGCCTGGGCGTGCTTCTGCCGTTCGGCGAAACCGGACTGGGCGACATGTCCGCCTAGCTGGGAGAGTTGCATGGGTGGCTCCTGGTGAAGAAGCAGGACGTCATCGTCCCGCCAACGCAATAACGTCATATGTTATTACGATATCGAGCCACGTCCGCGCACGCGCTCGGACGTCACGGCATGCGCGCCGCCGACGCAGGCACGGCGGCGGCCGCATCGGGATTCGGCGCGAGCCGCAGGCGCACGCGCAACGGCTGCAGCATGTCGGGCGGTGGCGCTCGCCGACGATCGCACCCGAGATCCGACAGCGCGCGCACGTCCGGCGCGATCGCGCGCATCACGGCGCCCAGCGCCACGGCGACGATCGCCAGCGCGATCAGCACCTCGATCAGCGTGAATCCCCGTTCCGGCGCCCGCGCCGTGCGCGAGCCGCCGCGCGCATGGCGGTTGTAGTCGGTTCTGTCGTCGCACATGGCCTGCATTCTTGTCGATGGGTCGGCGCCCGGCGTCCGGCATTCCAATCGCGGCGCGAAGCCGCATCGCCGGCGCGACGGACGCCGTGCAGGGACGTTAAGCGCGGCGTATGGCACACACGTGTCGAATGGTACGGACCATTTGGCGCGGCGAGCTCGGGCGGACGGGCGCGCAAGCGCGCCGCACGCGCTGTCGCGCAAAGCGCGACAGGCGACGGAAAACTGAAAACGATCGGGAAACGCCACCCGGCGGCGGGCGGCAAGCGATGAAGACGATCCTCGGGCGGCGGGATCGACGCGACGGCGTCAGGCCGTCACGGCGGCGTCATACGCGGCGCGGGCAAGCTGGCCGGCGGCGTAGGCCTCGGCTTCGCCGCGAAAGCCGTCCCGGCTGAACGCAACGACTTTCACGCCAACGCCAGTCGCCCGCTTCACCGTCAGCGCCCATTGCCATCCGCCGTCTTGCTCGAAGACGTGCAGCGAGGGTTCGAAGGAAGGGTCGAATACGGTCACGCGTTTTGCTCCTGCCCCCTTGCGCACCGCATCGGCAACGCTTGGGGCATGTCGAAAGGATCGCGCCGGGATGCGACGCGCTTTTGCCATTCGACAGTCTAGTCAAGGATTGTTGCGACGCACCATCAGAGGTTTCACTCATCTATCGGAACCGGGCGGTCGATCAAATTTCCTGAAACCCCATATGGCACGGGCCTCAGCGCCGTTTCAGCGCGCCTGACTCAGCGCTCGTGCGGCAACGTGCCGCACACGCGACCGCTTGCCTGTATCGATCGCCCGTGACTCGCAAAAACGAATCGTCCGGCGATCCAGTCACTTCGGTGATGGGCGTGGTTACCGGCCCGTAACCGTCGGCATCACGCGCCGAAACGTCAGGTTCACGCGCTCACCCTGCACGCCCGGCGCCTTCGGCACGCGATGCTGCCATTCGGCCTGTGTGCGGCCTCGCATCACGAGCAGGCTGCCGTGCCCGAGACGATACGCATGCGTGACACCGGTCCTGCGATGCCGAAGGTCGAACACGCGCATCGCCCCAAGGCTCACCGATGCGATCACCGGCGCATCGCCCAGCTCGGGCTCGTTGTCCGCATGCCAGCCGAGGCTGTCCTGCCCGTTGCGGTAGCGGTTGAGCAGCACGCTGTTGAAGCGCGCGCCGCACGTCGCCTCGACCGCGCGCTTCAGGTCGAGCACGGCCGGCGTCCACGGCGCCGGCACGTTGCGGATCCCCGAATAGACGTAGACGGCGTCCGGCTCGCCCTGCCATGCGGTCAGCCGCGGCAACGGAATGCGCCCGCGCGGCGTGCGGATCGTGTCCTGCTGCCACGCGACCTCGTTGATCAACGCGGCCAGCGCGCGATCGGCATCGGACGGCGCCAGCCAGTCCGGGTACCAGTCCACGTCGGGTGCGGGCGTGTCAGCGAAGAGATCGGGTGTCGACATGTCGGGAGAAACGGGCGAACGGTGCATGCCTGCATACTAGCCAACGGCGTCGCACACTGCCATGCGCAGTCATTCGCGGATGCAACGTGGCCGCGCGCACACTCGGCGGCGACGCGGGCCCGATGTCCGGCTTCGACGGCGCGAAAGTCGATGCCGCGTTCTTCGCGGGCACCGCGATCAAACGCAACTTCCTCGTGAATCTCGGCTATGGCGATCCGGCCGGCTTGTTCCCGCACAGCCCGCGCTTCGATTTCGACGACATCGCCGCATCGAGTGACGGCCGATGGCCGGCGCCGGCGCCCGTCGATGTCGGGCTCGCGCCGGCCTTGTCCAAACGAGGGAGCGTGCCCTACCCGCCGCGCGTCAGCCGGATCAGCGTGATCTCGGACGGCACGCCGAAACGGTTCGGCGGCCCCCAGTATCCGGTGCCGCGGCTCGTATAGAGCCACAGATCGCCGATGCGGCTGAGCCCGCCGATCACCGGCTGCTGCAGCCGCACGAACGGTGGCCATGGCAAAAACTGGCCGCCGTGCGTATGCCCCGACAACTGCACGGTAAAGCCGGCGCGGTTCGCCGCTTCCGCGCTGCGCGGCTGGTGCGCGAGCAGGATCTTCGTGCCGACGTCGTGCGGCGCACCCGCCAGCGCCTGCACGGGGTCGCTGCGATGGGCGGGATCGAACCCGCCCGCCGTGAAATCGGTGACGCCCGCGAGCACCGCGTGCGCACCGTCATGTTCAATCAGCACGTGCTCGTTGAGCAGCACCGTGATCCCGATGCGCCGGAACTCGTCGATCCACGCATGCGCGCCCGCGTAATACTCGTGGTTGCCCGTCACCAGGAAGCTGCCGTGCCGCGACTGCATGCGGCCGAGCGGCGCCGTGTGGTCGCGCAGGCGCTTGACCGAGCCGTCGACCACGTCGCCCGTTACGACGACGAGGTCGGCATCGAGCGCGTTGACCGCGCGCACGATCCGTTCGACGTAGGGCCGCTTGATCGTCGGCCCGACGTGAATATCGGACAGCTGCACGATCGTCAGCCCGTCGAGCCCGGCCGGCAGCCCCGCGACCGGGATCGACACGCGCTTGACCGCCGCCGTGCGGCGCGCACCGACGAACCCGATCACGGTCACGAACACAGCGCCGGCCAGCACGCCGATCGCCGTGTCGGTCGCCGCGCCGGGCCACGCGCCGTCGTGCCCGAGATGGCGCCATCCGGACACGCCGAGCAGCACGAATTCGCGAAGGAACGTCAGCAGGAGCAGCGACGAGAAGAAGCCCATCACGAGCGAGCCGGCCCAGCCGGCCAGCGTCGCGGCCCAACCTTCGTCGAAGCGGCGCGAGAACATGCCGACCGGGATCAGCACGACGAAGCTCGCCAGCACGAGCGCCGCGATCGTGCGCGCGACCGGCGACGTGAACGCATCGGGAATGATCCGAATCCCGACGTACAGATGGAACAGCATGCCGATTGCAATGAACCGGACAAAGAAACTTCGCATGGAACACTCACCTTCGTTGCGATACCGATACCGCTTCCGCGTTGCATGTTGCACGAGGCCGTGAGGCTCCGTGCCGCGCGTCGCGCCATACGTACGATGGTACACAGATCGCGGCTGTGACGACCGGTCGCCGGCCGGGCTTCGACGCCGCCCGGCGCACCGCTCGACCGCGACTTCATCGGCCCGCCCGACGCGAGCGACGTTGACGCTTTCCCGAAGCCCGTCGTTACCGACATGCAGCGCACGCTGCGCTTGCCCATCCCGGTCAGCCACTTCGAGAACGACGGCCGGATGATCGATGCGAACGTCAGCGTCTTGCCCGAAGGCACTGCGTGTCGCCGCTCTCGCGGGCGGGCAAACTAGCAGACCGCTCAGGCCGAACGCCCGTCGCGGATCTGCGTCGCCGATCACGACACGCTGCCGCGCTTCACACGCAATCCGGTCGACCCACTCGTCAACATTGCCCCCCGACTCGCCGGATCGACTCCATTCCCGTGCGTTCGAACGGCAATCGGCCGTTTCCGCCCCGATTCCGCGCGGTCGACAGGACAAATCGGCCGCCCTTCGTTCGTCTGACGATCCTTTACAGTCCGTTAGCAACCCTACGCGAGCGTGCGCTGGCAGAATCGCGACGGTCCGACCATCATTGCAGAAACGCGGTGCCGAACGGGCGGACACGCCCCCCCCGACCGGTAATACCCCCCACGGTGCACGGGGCGGGTGGCTGGCGGTCCGCATCGCGCTGATTTATTATCGGCCCCATATCCCGGAATCGTCGTCGCGGCGACGATTCACATTGCGCCGCGCCCGGCATCCACCCCCAACGTCGAGCTCGTCACACCATGAGAAAAACAACGCCGCGCGCGCCCTTGCGCGTCGCCGCCGTCCTGGCGCCAGCGCTGCCGCTCGCGGGCTGCGCATCGCGCGGCGCACCGTCGTACGTCCTGTTCGGCGCGTATTTCCCGCTTTGGCTCGTCAGCGCGATCGTCGGCGTCATCGGCGCGATCGTCGCGCACCGCGTATTCGTCGCGACCGGCTGGGCCGCGACGGTGCCCTACCAGCTGGCCGTCTGCACCGCGATCGGGCTCGTGGTCGCGGTGATCGTGTGGCTCGCCGGCACGGGGCCGTTCGCATGAAGGCCGCCGGTATCGCCCGCCCCTCCGTCAAAGGCCGCGTGATCGCCCTGGCGATCGTCGCGCTCGGCATCGCGGCACTCGTGTACGCGTACTACCGCACGACGGCCTACCCGTCCACCGACGACGCGTCGATCGACGCGGACGTCGTGCACGTCGCGTCGCCGGTCGGCGGCCGCATCGTGCAGCTCGCGGTACATGAAAACCAGCGCGTCGCGAAAGGCGACCTGCTGTACGTCATCGACCCGGTGCCGTACCGGCTGACGGTTGCGCAGGCGCAGGCCGACCTCGAACTCGCGCGCGCATCGCTCGACACGCGCCGCCGTTCGCTGATCGGCGAGCGCTCGAACGCGGCCGTGGCCGCCGAGCAGGTCAAGCGCGCGACCCAGAACAACGACCTTGCCACGCGCGACGTGAACCGGCTCGCGCCGCTCGCCGCGCAGGGCTACGTCAGCGCGCAGCAGTTCGACCAGGCGAAGGTCCGCCAGCGCGACGCGGCCGTGTCGCTCGCGCAGGCACAGGAACAGCAGCGCGCGTCCGCGCAGACGATCGGCGACGAGGCCGACGCGATCGCGACGCTGCATGCGCGCGAGGCCGCGCTGGCCCGCGCGCAGCATGCGCTCGAAGACACCGTCGTGCGTGCGCCGCACGATGGGCTCGTCACGGGCTTGAGCGTGCTCGCCGGCGAAACCCTTGCGCCGAACCAGTCGATCTTCACGCTGATCGACGCGAGCGAATGGTTCGCCGTCGGCAACTTCCGCGAGACGTCGCTGAGCCGCATCGAGGTCGGCGACTGCGCAACCGTCTATTCGATGATCGACCGCAGCCGCCCGCTGACGGGCAAGGTCGTCGGCGTCGGCGCAGGCATTGCCGACAGCGCCCGCATCAACCTGCCGCGCACGCTGCCGATCGTGCAGAACTCGGTGAACTGGGTGCACGTCGCGCAGCGCTTCCCCGTGCGCGTGAAGCTCGACGAACCCGACGGCAAGCTCGTGCGCGTCGGCGCCAGCGCGATCGTCGAGGTCCGGCATGGCACTGCCTGCCGCTGAGGTTCGCTCGCCGGGCCCGCGCGAAGTCCTGCGACTGCTCGCGCCGTTTCCGGGGCGCACGTCGATTGCCGTGCGGGTTGCGCTGATCTGCGCGCTGACCGCGCTCGTGACGGCCGCCTACGGCACGCCGGAAGCCGCGCTGTCCGCGTACGTCGTGTTCTTCATGATCCGGGCCGACCGCGTGACGAGCATCGTGCTCGCGGCCGCGCTGCTGGTGATCGTCACGATCGTGATCGGGCTCGTGCTCGGCATCGCGATCTTCAGCATCGACTATTCGATCCTGCGGGTCGCGTGCATGGCCGTGCTGTCGGTCGGCCTCCTCTATCTGACGTCAGCCAGCAAGCTGCGCCCGGTCGGCGCGATCCTCGCGATGATCGTCGGCTTCGGACTCGACCAGCTCGGCCTTGCGCCGTTCGGCGAAGCTGCAACGCGCGCGCTGCTGTACATCTGGCTGACGATCGCGATTCCCGTCGGTGTCGCGATCGTTGTCAACCTGCTGATCGCGCCGTCGCCGCGCAAGCTCGCGCACGCGCAACTCGCGAAGCGCTTGCGGCTTGCCGCGCAGCGGCTGCGCGGTGACGATGCCGCGCGCGATGCATTCAATGCCAGCCTGCACGAAGGCGACAAGCAGCTGCTCACGTGGCTCAAGCTGTCGAAACTCGAAGGTTCGTCGTCCGCCGCCGACTTCGCGGCGTTGCGGCAGGCCGTGGCATCGAGCACCGCGCTGCTCGTCGGCGTCGCACTGGCCGATCGCGAACCGGATGCACGGCTGCCCGACGCATTCGCCGCCCCGATCGCCGCGACGCTCGACGAGATGGCCGACATCCTCGACCAGGGCGGCTACCCGGTCGACGTGACGCTCGCGCTACCGCCGACCGACACGCTGCCGCCGCTCGCACGTGTTGCTGCGACGGATCTCCATGCGGCGATCACGCATTTCGCGGAACCGGCCGCAACGACCGATGTCGCTTCGACGGCTTCGACGGCTTCGACGGCTTCGACGGCTTCGACGGCTTCGACGGCTTCGACGGCTTCGACGGCTTCGACGGCTTCGACGGCTTCGACGGCTTCGACGGCTTCGACGGCTTCGACGGCTTCGGAAACTGCCCCCGACGCCCCCGCAGCCGCCCCGCGCGGCGGCTTCTTCCTGCCCGACGCGCGCACCAATCCCGACCACATCCGCTACGCGCTGAAGACCACCGCCGCGGCGATCTTCTGCTACCTGCTGTACTCACAGCTCGACTGGTCGGGCATCCACACCTGCGTCGTCACCTGCTACATCGTGTCGCTCGGCTCGACGGCCGAAACGGTCGAGAAGCTCACGCTGCGGATCTTCGGCTGCATCGTCGGCGCGCTGCTCGGCACGGCGGCACTCGTCGTCGTCGTGCCGTCGCTATCGTCGGTCGGCCACCTGATGGCGCTGGTGTTCGCCGGCGGGTGGCTCGCCGCGTGGGTCGCGTTCGGCTCGCCGCGCATCGCGTATGCCGGCTTCCAGATCGCGTTCGCGTTTTTCCTGTGCGTGATCCAGGGCGCCGGCCCCGGCTTCGACCTGACGATCGCGCGCGATCGCACGATCGGCATCCTGCTCGGCAACGTCGTCGTGTATCTCGTGTTCACGCGCATCTGGCCTGTCAGCATCGGCAAGCAGATCGACGCCGGGCTCACCGCGCTGATCGAACAGTGGCGGCGCCTCGTGCAGGTCGCGCAGCCGGCCGAGCGGCGCGCGCTCGCGGCCGAGGCGTTCGCCCGCCACGGCGCGATCACGCAGGAGCTCGGGCTGGTCCACTACGAACCGTCGTGGGTACGGCCGGCCGCGTCGTGGCTGGCCACCCGACGGCGCGCGCTCGCGGAGCTCGGGGCGCTGGAAGGGCCGCTGTT